>NZ_CALKTL010000030.1 GCF_937997405.1 uncultured Campylobacter sp.
GGCTCGTCTGCGCACCGAACCGCGGCGGTAGAGTCAAATTTTTCGGACGCGGCGAGTGCCGAATCAGGCTTTACGGCTGCGACAAGGGGTGAGCCAAATTTATTAAATGCCGCAAACGCGCAGGCGGGAGCGGATTCAAAAGAAATGAATTCCAAAGAGGCGGATTTCAAAACAGATGCGCCAAAGAGTTTAAATTTAGGCGGAACGAGCTTAAATTTAAACGAGCGCGAAGGCGCAAAATCGCAAGCAGGCGTAAAACTGAACGAACCGAAAAGCGCAAAACCGAATGAGCGAAAGAGCGCAAATTTAGATGAGAGGCGAGATTTAATTAATGTCGCCCGCCCGTCGCAAAATACTCAAAGTCTAAATTTAAACGAGCAACGAGATGCTGCGCGTTTGCCGCAAAATTTTAGCGCAGATACAGATTCAAATAAATCGCAAACAGAGTATTCGCCGCAAAATCCGAGTGCGGATATAAATTTAAACAAGCGGCAGAATGTCGTCGGTACCGCACATCCGTATCAAAACTCGCAAAATCCGCAAAATCTAAATTTAAATAGTCGGCAAGATACCGCGCATCCGCCGCAAAATCCGCAGGCAGATGCAAACTCTAGCGAGCGGTCGAGCGCAAATTTTAGTGCACAGACAAACTCCGTTTCAGACGCTAGTGCGCAGACGGATTTCCCTTCGTCGGACGCTAATGCCCAGACAGATTCTACTCCAGGTGCCAAAATACAGACAAATTCCGTTTCAGGCGCCAAATCGCGAGCAAATTTCGCTTCGGACACTAAGGCGCAAATAAATTCCGATCTAAACTCCAAGACGCGGGGAAATTCCGCAAACTCTAAAGCAGGCGTGCAGTCCAAGGAGCAAACTGCGCGAGCACAGGAGCTTGCGCGTCTAAACGAGGGTAAAATTTATTCAAGCTTGGATCTGAAAACCCAGATCGCGCTTGAGGGTTTTTTGAAAAGCGAGATCCTCTCTCTACGTGATAAGGGCGTTAGAAACGGCGCTGCGGTGCTAATTGACAACGAAAGCATGAGCGTGATCGCCTATGTCGGCAGCCACGATTTTAGCGCTAATGAGGGGCAAAACGACGGCGTGCGCTCGCAAAAAAACGTAGGCTCGACGCTCAAGCCCTTCATCTACGCCAAAGCCCTTGAGCACGGGCTCATCACCCCTTCAAAGAAGCTGATCGACGCGCCGATAACCTTCGCAGGCTACGTTCCGCGCAACTACAACCAGGGGTTTTTGGGCGCGGTGAGTGCTACGGACGCGCTAAGTCTGAGCCTGAATATCCCCGCGGTGAAGCTAAATTTAATGCTGGGTGATGACGGGCTGTATGAGATGCTATCAAATGTGCATCTGGCGGAGTTTAGCAAGGATTATTACGGCGCAGGTATCGCGCTTGGCAGTATTTCGATGAGCCTAATGGATCTTGCTCGCCTATACAGCGCGTTTGCAAACGGCGGCAAGCTGCGGAAGCTCGAAATAGCGGGCGCAAAGATCGGCGACGATGCCAAAATTTTAACCCCGCAAAGTGCCTACATCGTAACGCAGATGTTAAGAAACGCGCCGCGCTCCTACCTCGGCTCGGTGTGGCAAAACACCCTAAATGCGCCGCCTCTGATGTTTAAAACGGGTACAAGCGCCGATGCGCGCGATCTCTACACCGTCGCGCTCACGCCGAAATTTACCCTCGGCGTCTGGCTGGGAAATTTCGACGGCTCCAAAACTAGGGATCTTAGCGGCGGCGTCAGCGCGGCAAAAGTGGCGTTTAATATGTTTGCCTTCCTCGATAAATCGGGCATGCTGGGCGAGGTGGAGTTTGCGCGCCCCGCGGGCGTGAGCTTGCGGCGAGTATGCACCGACGCGTACCGCGAAAAGGAGTGCGCGCAAAGCGCCGAGGATCTTACGATCGATGGGATTGAGCCCAACGAGGAGTGCGAAATTTACGGCACGAGCGAGCTTTTTTATCTGCTAAAACACGGTCTGGTCGATCCGCAAAAGGTACGCGCAGGAAGGTGCGCAGCTAAATTTGCCGCCGTAAAGCCCGTGTTAAACGACATCAACGCCAAAACCTACGAGACCGGCGCGGACGGTACGCTGCGGCTAAAGGTGCAGTGCACGGCGGTTTTCGGCGAGCGGGTATATATCAGGCTAAGCGGCGGTTCGCGGGAGTTTATAGCGCTAAATTCCACCGCGTTTACGAGGGAGAATTCCGCGGATTTGGATTTCGAGCATTCTAGCACGGCGCAGCAAGATAATTTAAAGCAAAATTTTACAGAACAGAATTCTACAGCACAAAATTCTATGCGACAAAATTTAGCGCCACAGAATTTAAAATCACAAAATCTTACGAAGCAAAATTCTGCGGGATTGAATTTTATAGCTGAAAATCTAGCCATACGAAATTTGGCGTCGCAAAATTCTATCTTGCAAAATTCCACAGAGCAAAATTCGGAGGCGCAAAATTTCACAGCGAAAAATTTCACAGATCAAAATTCCTCGCAGCAAAATTTCACGGCACGAGATTTTACCACGCAAATCCTAGCGCCTGCAAATTCTAAAGTTAAAACGGGAGAATATTTTGCGCGCACTAACGGCGAGGCTTTTACGCTTAACCTCGGCGCAGGGGATTTTGAGCTTGGCTGCTTGGACGAAAATGCAAATTTCGCTAAAGCAAATTTTAGAGTAAATGAAAGAAAATAAAAGGTTAATTTGTATATAATTTCGTAAAATTTTTGCAAAGGAATTTTATGAAGACAAAACTACTAAGCGCAGCGCTATTTTGCGCTTTGGCTAGCTTTGCCGCGGGCGTAGAGATCAAATACGCTAGCGGGGCTTACGAGATTAGCGGGGTGGACGGCAGTGGATTTAGCGTCACACAAAAGCAGATCTTAAAATGCACTCCCAAAATCACGGGCACCTACGAAAGTGTGAGCGAGAGCTCAATCAGGCTCTATCCCAAGCCGATGCTTAGCGCCGGGGTTAATTATTCGTGCGAGGCGCGCGGGGTGCGCTTTGAGTTCGAGACAGAGCCTTTTAGCACCGAGCATATCGCGCTTCTGCGTCCCGGGTTAGTGGCAATTAAATTTAACGATGCGGTTAGCAAGGACGCACTACAGCAAGCGACTAGAATTTATCGCGCGCAGAATTTAGCCCAAAACGATATATCCTACGAGCTTAGCTCGCACGATGATCGGAATTTTTTATTTAGCTTCGATCCTAAGGCACAAAACGTCGTATTGCAAATAGAATCCCTCACCTCAAAAGCAGGCGCAAAGCTGCAAAATCCGGTGGAGCTGCGCACGGACGAGGAGCCTTTTAATGATAGCATTAACGCTTCAAATTTAAGCGGCGTGCAGATTCGTCCTGCGGCTCTAAAAGACGGCTCGCTCGCGGCTAGAGTGTGTTTTCCTAACTATATGGACGAGCTGTCTGCCAAATACGTAAGAATCGCAGGCGTGAGTAAATTTAGCCTCACTCAGCCGCGATATTATTATTACGACGAAGATGAGGAGGGCAGCGAAAGCGACGATCCTTCATGCTACTACTATGCAGATATAGTAAGCGACGAGTTTATGCCGAATAAAAGCTACGAGATCAGGCTGCTAAAGGGCTTAGGAGATGGCTCATATATTTTGCGTGACGAGATAAAACAAAGCGTAAAAATGGGCGACAGGCTGCCTTTCGTAGCCTTTAGCGACGAGAAAAATTTCATCCCAAAATCCGCTTCGTTAGCTTTTAAAAGCTCAAACGTAAATGAGGTTAAAATTTCGATTGCCAAAGTCCCTGAGCAAAATTTTAGGTATTTTTTAAACTTTGAAAGCAACGAAGATAGTGTAGGTGGGCTAGCTAGCGAGATCGCGGTTAAGAGCTTCGATATAGGAGGCGCTAAAAACGCCGTTGCGGAGCATAAAATCGCGATGGATTTTAAAGGCTACGAGGATGGAATTTATAAAATCACGGCGTTTTACAAAGTGGGCGAAAAGATGCAAGAGGTTTCGCGCGTAGCCTATCTTAGCGACATTACGGCTCAAGTGGTGCTGCTTGAGCGCGGCGCGCTAATTTATACCTCTAGGCTTGGTAATGGCGAGGAGCTAAGCAGAGCGAAGGTTAAAATTTACAGCGATAAAAACGAGCTAATCGCGGAGGATAAAACGGACGGAGATGGAATTTTGCGATTAGAAAATATGGAAATTCTAGCCAAAAACCCGCGCTCTATCGAGATTAGTAAAGGCGATGAGCATGCGTTCGTGCTGTTTAATAACGCCGTAGCAAGCGTAGAGAAAACGATTACTGCAAAGCGTCCGTTCGTTTATCTCGCAAGCGAGCTGATAAGTCCGAACGAGCGGCTTTTAGGCACGATCGTGATGAAAAATCGCGATTTTAGCTCTTTAAAAAATACGCCGATTAAATTTAAAATTTACGATCCTAGCGGCACTGTGGTCATCACGCGCGCGCAAAATACCGATGAGTTCGGCAGCGTTAAAATCGACGAGCTGATGGGCGAGAAAAGCGGCACTTACCGCCTAGATCTCATCTATGAGGACAAAATCATCGCTTCTAAAAGCTTCAGCGTAGAAAATTTCGTCCCAAACCGTATCAAAAATGAAATTTTAACTGCTAAAGACGAATACGGCGCAGATGAGATCATAACTTTAAAGCTAAGCTCAAACTATCTTGCAGGCGCGCCGGCTGGAGATTTGAAAGGCTCGCTGGAAGCAAACGCCTATGAAAAAGAGCTAAAAATTAAAGGCTATGAGGGCTTTTCGTTTCTAAACGATCGCTTAAAGAAAAAGGGCGCTACGCAGCTTCGCAGGGCAGAATTTACGCTAAGCTCCGCCGGTAAAAAAGAGCTTGCACTCTCGCCGGCAGCAGCTGATCTAAATGTCTCTAACGCCATAAATATTCTACTAAATTTCAGCGTAACCGAGGAGGGCAAAAACGTAAACGCATATCGCAGCCTGAGCTATCTGCCTTATGATCGTATCGTAGGAATTCGCGCGAGTAAGGACTTTATCTCAAGTGGAGATAGCGTAAAATTCGGCTTTGCGCTGCTAGATTCCAAAACCAAAACCGACGTCAAAGGTAAGATCGACGTTGAAATTTACCGCGACGATTTTACTTACGTTTATGACGGCAATAGATACGTCGAGCAAGAAAGCTTTAATCTCGTAAGCGCCGTTAGCACCGATGCGCGCGAGTTTGAGTATAAATTCCAAAACGGCGGCAATTATCTAATCGTCGCAAACGATTACTCAAGCGGTGCAAGTGCTGGCGTGCGCGTGGATGTAAGCGGCTGGGGATATTATGGACGGGTAAACGCTAAAGACGTTCAAAGCGCTAAAATCAAACTCGCAAGCGACAAGGTTAAAGCCGGAGATAAAATTAAAGGCGTCATAAATTCTCCGGTAGAAAGCGGCGTGCTAAATATCTCGCTCATAGGCGAGCGGGTTTACGACTATAAAATTCTATCCATAAAAGGCGGTAGCGCGGAATTTGAGCTCAGCGTGCCGGAGAATTTCGTCGGAGGACACATCAACGCTGTAATCGCGCGCGCCGCGACACCCGCTGCGATGCCGCTTAGAGCCTATGCAAACGTGCCGGTGGCGCTAGATGCGAGCTCGCACAAGGCTAACGTGCAAATCCTAGCCGAGAAAAGCTACAAAAACGGGCAAAACGCGCAGATCAGCGTAAAAAGCGAGCCAAATTCCAAAGTCATACTATACGCGGTCGATCTTGGAATTTTAGATATCGTCTCACAAGAGGAGCTCGATGCATTTAAGGCGTTTGACGTTAGCGCGTATTTTGCGATGCGATACTTCGACATTTACGATGATCTTAGCGTGTATCAAACTACTGCTAAAGAGCTAAGCTTCGGTGGAGATGGCGTAATGGCGAAAGCTAAACGAAATTTAAGCCCGGTCGAAAACAAAAAGCAGAAAAAATTTATCAAAATGCTGATCGCAAAAGCGGACGCGAACGGCGAGGCGAAATTTGAGCTTGCGATGCCGAAAAATTTTAACTCCACGATCCGTCTAAGCGCCATGGCTATCGGAGAGACGGCTACGATCGGCTCTGCAAACGTCGAGGCCAAGGTCCGAGACGACGTGATCATAAAACCGGCAGATCTAACCTACATGGTACGCGGCGATGAAATTTCCGTGCCGCTGACGCTCATCAATACGACTGACAAAGAGCAAAAGGCGGTCTTAAAAATCAGCTCGTCTCCTTCGGTCGCTATAAGCGGCGGTGAGGCAAATTTCACGCTCAAACCGCTTGAGGTCAAGCATACGAACTTCATTGCAAGCGCGCTTGATATTGCGGATGCGAACATTAAATTTGATCTTGACGCA
>NZ_CALKTL010000031.1 GCF_937997405.1 uncultured Campylobacter sp.
CCGGATAGCGCAGGCTTTGGGGCGCAACCTAAGCACTGTAGCGAGAAATCTACGCAGGGCTCGCCGCAGCGAATACGGACTTTTCGGAGGTGCGCTATGAGGGAGGTAAGTATTGCTTATATCGATGCGGCGGATAGGGCAAGGGATATGCTTTTATGCCTAGGCGTTTTAATGCAAGGTCTTGGCTTAGTATGCGAGAATTACGAAAGCCCGAGCGGGCTAAAAGAAGCGCTCTATCTTTTAAGCAGATCCTGCGACGGCGCAAGCGACGATATGGCTCGAGCGAAAGCTGAGGGGCTACAGCCTGCTAAGGCATAAAATAACTTCATTGGGGCGAGAGATCGCCCCTGTTAAAAATTCCGCCCGTTTTTGCTACAATCGCAGCGTCTTTAAACCGCAGGAGCGAAACCATGACAAAATCTCAAGAAATTTACCGCAAGCAGCTTCTAACCCGCATTCACACCGCCTCACTATACAAGCAAATAAAGGCGGCGGATGCGTGGGAGGATTGGCTCGGCTTCCGTTTCGGCGTTTATAGCTGCAAAGAGCTAAGCATAAGCGAGCTTGAGCGTGCGCTTGATATTTTATCGGGGCGCGCAGAGGACGGAACGGACTTCAAGCCCGACGTACTGGGGCGAAATTTGATCTATAACGCGAGCGCGAATAGGATGCGCACAACGAAGCGAAGCGACAAAGACGCGAAGCCCGTCGTCAAAAAAATAAGCCCGTCGCAGTTTGCTCGCATAAGCGCGCTTGCCGCCCACCTTGGTATGGACGAGCGGGGGCTTTTGGGCTTTACGATGCGACAATGTAAAATTTTGCTTGGCAGGAAGGAGCAGCTCGCCAAACTCAGCGCGGCAAATGCAAGCAAGCTAATCACCGGACTAAGCAAGATCGCGCAATTCCGCGCCAGCAAAGGGCAAGTATGATCTGCCCGAAGTGTGCCTACGAAAAAACCTGCGTCATAGCCACGATCAAAAGCACTACGGTGCAGCGTTGGCGCAAATGCCCCAAATGTGGCACCAGCTTTTGTACGATAGAAATTTTAAAGACCGACGAGGAGTTAAATAGATATGCAAAAGAGGCCCTGAAAG
>NZ_CALKTL010000032.1 GCF_937997405.1 uncultured Campylobacter sp.
CATCTATCTCTCACTGACCGACCTCGGTGGGCTTCGAGGGCGTCAGCGCGATCGCCACCACGTCTTTGTCGAGCCGCAGACGCGCGAGGCTACGGAGTATTACGTAAACGGGCTTTCTACGAGCCTTCCTTACGACGTGCAGATTGCATTTTTGCGCACGATCAGAGGCTTTGAAAATGCTAAAATCGTCCGCCCGGGCTATGCAATCGAGTACGATTTTATCGATCCTACCGAGCTTAAACATAACCTCGAAACCAAAAAGATCCGCGGGCTGTTTTTGGCAGGCCAGATCAACGGCACCACCGGCTACGAGGAGGCCGCGGCGCAGGGGCTGATGGCGGGCATCAACGCCGTGCTTGATTTGCGCGGGCGGCAGCCTCTGATCTTGCGCAGGGATGAGGCATATATCGGCGTTTTGATCGACGATCTGGTTACCAAGGGCACGAATGAGCCCTACCGAATGTTTACTTCGCGCGCGGAATTTCGTCTGCTGCTGCGTGAGGGCAATGCCGTGCTACGCTTAAGCGAATACGGCCGCGAAATCGGGCTTTTAGACGAGGCAAGCTACGAGCGGGCGCGCAGGCTTAAGCTCGATGTGGAAAGCGGAATGGAATTTTTGCTAAAAACGCAGATCACCCCTTCGAAACAGACGCTTAGCCTGCTGCAAAGTATCGGCGCAGAGCCAATTTCGCAAAGCTGTAGCTTGCAAAAAATCGTAGCCAAAAGCGGCTTTTCAAAGGCGGGCCTGCTTGCTCTGGCGCCGCATTTTGAGGGCTTTAGCGATGAGGTTTTGGATGAAATTTTAACGCAGTGCAAGTATCATTTCTACATCGCGATGCAGCGCGCCGAGGTCGAGAGGATGAAGGGGCTGCTGGGCGTCGCAATCCCGCCGCAGATCGATTTTAGCAAGATCGGAGGGCTTAGCAACGAGATCGTGCAGAAGCTAAATCGCTTCGCGCCACCGACGCTTTTTGCCGCGAGCGAGATCAGCGGCGTAACGCCCGCCGCGATCGATATTTTGCACATTTACATAAAGCAAAATTTTGGCTTGAAGTAACCTGTACGTCTGGCGTGAGAAAGCCGTAGTAGATTTGACTACGCAAATAAAATAGGAATGAGCATGCAAGATGAGTTAAATTTAAGCCTGAAAAAATTTGCGAGAGACTATGACAAAGAGCCGCTAGTCATCAAAGATGAAACTAACCAAGTCATAAAAATTTCAATTATTTTGATGCTTGCGTTAATGGTTTTCGGAATTTTAAGAAACGTATTTTTTGGCGGCAACTCCGATATATTTAAAATTTCATTATACTTTTTGCTCGTCATAAGCAGGAGAAAATTCGATATGAATTTCTATAGAAACGCTTATGTCTATTTTTACAACGATAAAATCGTCAAGATAATTGACGGCGAAATTTTTGCGGAAATTACGCCGCGTCAAATACGAAAGCTTCACAAAACAGTATCCTATGCGCTTCCGATACATTACGGGCTAGATAGCGTCGGCGGTAAAACAGGCGTAATATTTCTTGTCGTTATCATGGCGGCGATGTTTGTAGTGCTGCCCGTAGCGACATCTATTTTTATAATTTTAGCGACGATCTGCATGGTGCTTTTGCCCCAGATCATTTTTCACTTCGGAGGTGGCGTCGATAGCGTTTTTGATATGATATTTTTACAGGGCAAAAACGGTTTGTTTTGTAATTTTATGATCAGCAATCCAAGCGATTACGCCGAGTTGCGTAGATATTTCAAAGCTGTTTGCAACAAAAATTTAGACCTAGCCGAAAAGAAAATCACGGCGCTATTTGAAGTGAGTAAATTGGAGATAAATTTATTAGCTAAATTTATCACGGAGCGCAACAAAAAGGGCGATACTTAGAGTTAAATTTGGATTTTAGCAGAGCCGGCAAAGTTTATAAAATTTAAAAATATAGTTAAAATTTTGCGCTTTGCCGCTTTAGGTTTTTAAATTTGATTCAAAATTTTACGATCCGTCAAATTTGATCCTATCTGCTAATTTCTGCCAGAGGCGTAAACACAAATAGGGCTTATCGCTCCTGGCGCGCCAAAAGCGGATAAATTTACGGCGGAATTTTACGCAGCCCGAGTAAAATTTTATTTGCGAAATGAGAACGGATTTAAAATTTAACCGTTTTTTCAAGCGAATTTTGCCACAATTGCGCTCAAATTTTGTTGGGGCTAAAGATGAAAAAATATACCAAACAAATCCTCGCGATGCTCGCGCTAAACGCGATCTACAGCGGCTCGGGGATCTTGATTTTAAGCTTTATCAATAAATATCTACTTGACGGCGCCGAAAGAGGCGGCAGGATCATCGCGCTATTTTTCGCGCTCTTGGCGATATTTCTGCTGCTTTCGGTGCTAAGCCGCATCATGCTTTGCAAGATGGAAAACGACTTCGTGTTCGATCTGCGCACCAAGATCATCAAGCAGATCATCGATACGAAGTTCGAGTGCATCGAGGCTGCGTCGAAGGCGAACCTGCTTGCCTCCCTTTCCAGCGATATTTCGCGCCTGACCGAGGGCTTTATGCGCATCTCAGAGCTCATTCAAGGCGCGATGATCGTGCTGTTTTGCGGCATCTACGTGCTGTATATCGCGCCTATGATGTTTGCGTTTTTATTCGTCTGGATCGGCGCGCTGATGGTATTCAACCGCTTTTTGATGAAAAAGGTCATGCAAAATTACGATCTATACCGCCAAAACGAGGACGTTTTGTATAAAAACTACGCCGCGGCGATCGAGGGGCATAAGGAGCTGTCGCTAAGCCTAGCCAAAGCAAAGAGCCTATACGAAAACGACTTTTTGCCAAACGCGCAAAATTTACGCCAAAGCTCGCTTCGAGCCGAGGTTTACGGCGCGTTTGCGAGTAATTTTATGAACGTGATGATGCTAGGCGCCGTAGGCTTTGTGCTTTATTTTGGGCTCAGCGGCGGCAAAGCGGAGCTTGCAAACGCCGTAACGATCGCGCTTACGGTGCTTTTTTTGCGCGCGCCTTTGATGATGCTCATATTCTCGCTTCCTAGCGTGTTGCGCGCAAAGATCGCCTACGCAAAGATCAAAGAGTTAAATTTAGACCCGTTCGTGCAGGGCTTTGAGCTTGCGCAAATGCAGCCGTGGCGCAGATTGGAGCTTAAAGACGTGAGCTTTTCGTATCCCGGCGGGAAATTCGGCATCAAGGGGGTAAACTTGCAGCTAAATGCAGGCGAGACGGTGTTTTTAATCGGCGAAAACGGCAGCGGAAAATCGACGCTTTTTATGATTTTAGCGGGCCTTTATACGCCACAAGCGGGCGAAATTTTAGCCGACGGCGCGACCCTTAAACCCTCTGGTCTGCGCGCTTATAGCAACAATATAAGCGCAGTTTTCAGCGATTTTTACCTCTTCGACTACGCTACGGGCGATGCGGACATCGTGCGCGAGTGGCTAGCGCTTACGCACCTACAGGATAAGGTTGAGCTAAAAGGGGCTAAATTTAGCACCACGAACCTATCTAGCGGGCAGCGCAAGCGCCTAGCGCTCGTAAGCGTGCTGATGGACGGGCGAAAATTTTTGATGCTTGACGAGTTTGCGGCCGATCTCGATCCGCAGTTTCGCACGGAGTTTTACGAGCGGATTTTGCCGGAGCTGAAATCGCGCGGATACACGATCTTTGCGATCTCTCACGATGATAAATACTTCGGCGCCGCAGATAAAATTTATAAGATGCAAAGAGGCGAAATTTCGCGCATAAAGTAAAGCGGCGAAATTTTAAAATTCTGCGCAAAATTTCGCGATGGAATTTGACATCTAGATGAAATTTCGCCGTAGAATTTCGCCGCGAAATTTTACGATTGAAATTTAAGGGGCAAGGCGAAATTCGCTTAAAATTTTACAGCATAAATTCCGCTTTGAGCCTCTACGCTAAAGTTTGCAGTAGATAGAATTTCGCCTCTTTAGCGCAAATTGCAAAAATTTAGCCGAAATTTACTAAATTTTGATTATACTGCACCCACAATTTAAAAAGAAAGGATAGGAATGAAAAAAGTTCTTATTGCATGTGCTGCGGTTGCGGCGTTTAGTTCGGCAGCGTTTGCCGCAGACGGCGCTACATTGTATAAAAAATGCGTGGCCTGTCACGGAGCCAATGCCGAGAAGCCTTATCTTGGCGGCAAAGTACCTGCGCTAAACACCCTAAGCAAGGAAGATATCATCGCTAGCCTAAAAGGTTACAAAGACGGCAGCTTGGGCGAGGGCAAGGGAAAATTCGGCATGATGGGCGTTATGAAGGGTCAAGCAGCTTCGCTTAACGACGAATCGATCGAAGCGCTAGCCGATTTCATAGTTTCTAAAAAATAATTTCAAACTTCATTCGGCGGGCTTTGCGCTCGCCGAACTTCGCTTAATTTAAAATTTCAAAATTCTACGCTAATATCACGTAAAAAATCCAAAGGCTCATAATGTTTAACGGACTGATCAGAGAGATCGCGCAGGTTGCGAGCTTTAGCGGCGATTCGTTGCGACTGCGCGCGAGATACCGCCCAGCGCTCGGCGATAGCGTCGCAGTAAACGGCGCGTGCCTGAGCGTGACGCGGCTTTTTGCGGACGGATTTGCGGTTCAGCTTTCGAGCGAGACGGCGCGCGTCATCGCCGTGCAAAACCTGCGCGGACCTGTGCATATCGAGCCAGCGATGCGGATTGGAGATCGCATAGACGGGCATTTGATCCAAGGACATGTCGATGCCGTGGGCGAAATTTATAAAATTTCAAAGCTTGCAAGCGGCGTCGATTTTTTTATCCGCGCGCCGCTGCATATAGCGCCGCTGCTAGCGCCGAAAGGCTCAGTAGCGATCGACGGCGTGAGTCTAACGATCAACGAAGTACTTGGGGGCGGCGGCACGCACGGGCGAAATTTTAACAGCCAAGGTCTTGACGGCGGAAATTTTATTCGCAAAGAGCTGCGCGACGCAAATTTTAACGGCGTAGGCTTAAATTTTAATGGCGCAAGCTTGCGCGGGCTAAATTCTAGCGGCTCAAATTCCGTTCGCGATCCAAACTCCTTGGATGCAAATTTAACAAGCGAAGCGCAAAGTTGCGCCATTCGCCTTACGATCATCCCGCTCACGCTTAAAGATACGCTCTTTGGATCCTACAAAATCGGGCGCCGCGTAAATATCGAAACCGATCTGCTCGCGCGATACGTCGCGGCACAGCTGGGCTTTGCCGGCGGACAGCCCGTCCGCGGTACGAATACGGCGCGCGATACGAGCGCCGAGGGCGAAAAAGAGGGGCTTTCGTGGGACGCGGTAGATAAAATTTTGAGCCTGTATTAAGCGGCGTGCGATGGACAAAATCGAAATTTGTAGAGAAAATCTTGAGTTTGTATTGGACGGACGCCGCGTGCTGGCGGGCTTTAGCACGCGACTTGGCGGCGTAAGCGGCGGAGCCTACGCAAGTCTAAATTTAGGAGATCACGTAGGCGACGATCCGCAAAACGTTGTGCAAAACCGCGAAATTTTAGCCGCCGCGCTCTGTATCGCGCCGCGAAATTTAAAATTTATGCGCCAGATCCACTCAAACAAAGTTGAAATTTTACGCGCAGGTAGCGATGAAATCCCGCCCTGCGACGGGCTTGTGACCGATCTGCGCGGTGTGGCGCTGTGCGTGCTGGTAGCGGACTGTTCGCCCGTTTTGATCACGGACGAGCGACGCGGCGTGGTTGCTGTGGTGCATGCGGGGCGCGCTGGAGTGAGCCAGCGGATCTGCACCAATGCGATAAATTTAATGAACGAGCGCTTTGGCTGCGTCGCTGCGGAGCTGAAGGTATTCGTGGGCGCGAATATCAAGGTGCGAAACTACGAACTCGGCGGGCTTGAACTGGGCGAGTTTGAGCGCTACAAAACGCAGGGGCATTTCGATCTAAACGCCGCGCTGCGCGACGAGCTCGCAGCTGTGGGGGTGCGAAACGTTAAATTTGATCCGCGCTGCACTTTTGAGAGCGAGCGGCATTTTTCATACCGCAGAGACGGCGTCACGGGGCGTTTCTGCGGCTTTGTGATGAATAAAATTTAATCGGCTTGTGGCTGTGGATCAAAAGCAAAAAATTCTGAAATATCTACTTCCAAAACATCTGCTATTTTTATCAAATGCTCGATATTGCAATGTTTTTTGTTGATATGAAGTTCAGCCATTGAGATCGTTCCTACGGCTTTGTGTCCAATAGCGAGGGCGAGTGAAAGCTGCGAAATACCTTTTGCCGTTCTGATGCGCTTGACATTATCGCCGATAGCCTTGTAAATAGCGTCCATCTTCTCATCGGTTATCGTGCAATCCTTCAAATACGCCTACCTATAATTAAACTAACCATAAGTATATTTGGATTATAATCCGCTATCAACTAACTATAGTTAGTAGTCTATAATTTTAATAGAAGTTATAAATGGAAGAAGTTAATTACATAACTATTTTGGATGGTTTCTTGGAACGGTCTAGGAATGAGCTTTTGACGTCAAATAATATTGATCAAGATGCTGTATTTAGCATAATAAACGCTGAAATACAGAGAATTTATTCAATAGATAGTGAAGTATATCAAGATTTTTCATATAATATTTTGCCTCATTTTTATATAGTTGAAAACCCATATAGAAACGGTATATTCCAAGATATTAAGAGAAGAGTATCTATAAATCATAATATTAATAATAATTTTTCTAAAGCATTTATAACGCTTTTACTTGCATATATGGCTGTTGAAGCTGACGGTAATATAAAGTCATCATTTGCCAAGTTTATGAAGGAAGAAGAAATCGAAGGATTAAAGAAAGCTCTTGATGCCAAGC
>NZ_CALKTL010000033.1 GCF_937997405.1 uncultured Campylobacter sp.
TTCACTTCCGCCTACCTTTCGGGGTAAAATTTACCACTGCCATCTCTCTTTTGACGAAATTTACCTAGTCTCGGCTTTCCTTAGCATAGTACCGACTTCAGCTACCGCGTCCTTTGGGGTAAAATTTACCGCCGCGCACAATCGATATTTTATCGCGCCGTTTGTTTCGTAGCGAAATTTTACTGCCGTCCACGCTCGGTACTCAATCGCCGTTCGTTTATCGTAAAACACCTGCTAGAAATAAAGCCTGTTGGCGCTATGCCGCCCTGCTTTTATCTCGCCTCCGAGCCGAATTTCACCCGCACTGCCTTGCGCTAAAATTTCGGCGGAATTTTACTCGCCGCGCTGCAAAATTCGATCTTTTATTCAAAGCCCTGCCTGCTCGCACAAAACTCGTGCGATAAAATTTACGCCGCTTTTGTACGACTTCGTTCTAAGCACGCAGCATTTTATCGCCGCCGAGACGATGTATTTTAGGCGCGGTGCAATTTCATCGCCCTGCTCTGCCGAACAGGCGGCGTTAAAATTTCACCTCGAAGCGCGCTTTTAAAATTTCATCAGGCCCACGCCGTACGCACGGCTCGCGCGATATTACGTAAAATTTACCGCTCGGCGAGCTTTACTATCCAATTTCGCCCGCAGTATCCGAAGTTCCGCCCGCACGCTAAAGTTTCACTCGTGCATTAAAATTTCGCCCGCAGTGCTCGCCCGTTAAAATTCCACGCTGATTGGCTGTCCTAAGCGAAAGCTGCCGTCGCCGTCGCTGAAATCGGCGCGCGCCTCCCACACGAGATCTGCGCGCAGCTCCTCGGTCTGCACCGTGCGGGGCGTGTACATCGCGGTTTGGCTCACGTAGGCGACCTTCGCGCTCGCGCTAGAGCCGTCCGCAGCGATGATCCGCACGCTCTGTCCGGCACGCAGGAAGCGGAGCTGATTTTCGCTTAGATAAAATTTCGCGCGCTTGTTTTTTACTTCGCTAAGCTCGAAAACGCCCACGCTTGGCATGCTGATGTCGCCAAGCTCCTTAAGGCGCGCTCTGATCTGCCCGCTAAAGGGCGCTTTTAGCACGCTTTGCGTCTCGATTTGGTAATTCAGATATTTCAAATTTTCCTCGCAGCTTGCCAAGTTTGCGCGGGCGGCGCCGACATCCTCGCCGCGATAGCCGCTTTGAAGCTGACGCAGATTAGCCTGCGCGCTTTGCAGCTGAGCCTGCGTGCGCTTCATAGAATAAAACGCCTCGTCGATCTGCTGCTTGGACGCGGAGTTGCTTTTGCCTAGGCTCTTGAGGCGCTCGTTCGTCAAAGTAGCGAGCTGTAGAGCGTTTTGCAGCGCGCTTACGTTCGCCGCCGCCATCTCGATCTCCTCGCTACGAAAGCCGCTTTGCAGCTTTTGCAAGCTAAATTTAAGCCCTTCGCACCTCGCGATCTGAACCTGCCTTTGAAAGCTCAAATCCGCCGTATCCAGAGCCGCTAAGACGTCGCCAGCCTGCACGAAATCACCCTCGTCGCGATAAAGCGCGCTAATGCGACCGCTGCGCTCGAAGCTAAGCGAACTCTGCCTGATGTCAATGATGCCGTAGGCCTTGTGCGCGACCTCTTCGCGCCTATCGAGATTGAAATAGATCGCCGCGGCGAGAGCGGCCAGCGCAAAAACGACGAAAATTAGAAGCCTTTTCATAGATCGCCTTAAATTTTGATATGCGGTTATTATAAAATAACTTTTCTAATGCGGCGCTGATATTTGAGGCTCGGACGGTGATTTTATAAACCCATCTCATTAAATTTGCCGTATGAATTGACCGCCACGCGCGGGCTAGATTTTGAGCTTGGGAGGATAAAATTTCATCCTATCCGCGCGATTTTAAGCGGTACGGCTTGTAAAACACAGCGACTTTTTGAGCTAAAAATTTTAAAATTTTAATGAGGGGGCTCCGCTTTCAAGCGGAGCGTGAAATTTTAACGTACGGGCACCGTACTAGCACTGCGGTGAAATTTTGTCGCAAAAGCAAAATTTTATTGCACCAGTGGCATACAAGCATCACGGGCGGAATTTATCGTTTATTGCACGAATAGTGCGCAAGTTGCCGCGAACTAAATTTTATCGCGGCACCTATAGCTATCTGCGTGGCGAGTTGAAATTTACGGCTCCCGCTAGCGATAAATTTTACGCGGCATGAGCAGGCGGCGCTTAGACGCGCGGAAATTATAACGCCGCGGCGAGTAA
The DNA here is from genome assembly GCF_937997405.1 of uncultured Campylobacter sp. GTDB lineage: Bacteria > Campylobacterota > Campylobacteria > Campylobacterales > Campylobacteraceae > Campylobacter_B. The sequence goes on from NZ_CALKTL010000033.1 coordinate 2,224, forward strand.
AATTTAAGAGAGCTTCGCTCGAAAGCGGAGCGTGGAATTTAATGGGGAAATTTAACGAGCTTTAGGCTCGATGAGCCCAAAGCTCGCTCGGTCGCGCAAAAGCTGAAATATTTAAAACTCGCCTTTAACCGCGGCGATCCATTTATCGGCCCTCGCCTGCCAGTGCTCGTCGCCTTTAAAATCGATCGTAAGACCTACGAATTTGCCGTTTATGAAGGCGCGCGAATGTTTAAATTTATAGCCCTCTGCGCCCCAAGCGCCGATGAGATCAGCCTTTTTAAGCACCGGCAAAAACGCACTCATACCGCTGCAAAAATCGCTACCGTGGCGCTCGACGTTGCCAACGCCTATGAGCGCGACCTTGCGTCCGTCAAAATCAGTTTTATTCAAAAGCTCCAATTTGTCGTCAAATTTAGCCTGGATCTGTCCGTCGCCGTGGTTGCGAAAGCTGAAAAGATATAGCTTTAAGCTCTTGCTCTCCACCATTCGCACGTTAGGCACGTACGATATACGTATCTCAGCAAAGTCGGGTTGCCCTGTAATGGGGCACAACGAGGTAAATTCGGGGCAATTAAACCTTACCCAATAATCGTTCTCAGGATGCTTGTTCTCAAACGTTTCCAACACTTCGGGCGCATAATCCATGCTATACTTTGTGTTGTTTCCCAACGATTTCAAGCCCTCGGTTTCTCTGTTCTT
>NZ_CALKTL010000034.1 GCF_937997405.1 uncultured Campylobacter sp.
CATCGGCGTCGCGATGAACGGCGGCAGCGACGTAGCCAAGGGCGCGGGCGACGTGATTTTTATAAAAAACGACCTTGCAAGCGTGCTATATCTATTCCGCCTATCGGAAGCCGCAATGCGGACGATCAAGCAAAATCTCTTCTGGGCGCTCTTTTACAACGCCGTGTGTATCCCGATCGCAGCAGGCGCGCTATATCCGGCGCTCGGCGTGCTTTTAAAGCCGATGTACGGTGCTGCGGCGATGTGTTTTAGCTCCGTAACGGTCGTGTTAAACTCCATCAGATTGAAATTCGCTAAATTTTAACGCGACGGAATTTGCGCTAGGCGCGGAATTTTGTGCGGCGAAATTTTAATTTACTCCGCAAGAGCGCGCAAAATTCTTTCATTCTGCGAGGAATTTTACCTCGCAAATTCTATCTCTCTACTAATGCGCGTAGAATTCCACGGAACGGGCTCCACTTGAAAAAATTTTATTTCACGATAAGCCTAGCACGGAATTCCGCCAGATTTGTACAGCTTGCAAAATTTTATTTTACCGCTAGCTCGCGCGTAAATTTTAAAATTTTAGCCTGCCGATCGCTGTGCCCTCATATAGTGCCCTCCATTGCTGCGCCTATAACTACCATTATTTAACGCTGCTCGCCGCCACGCCGTAAAATTTTAAAAATTCCGCAAAATTTTATAAGGCTGAAAGGAATTCCATAAAATTCCACCGCCCGCACTAAGTTTTAATAAATAAATTTAAAGGTAAAATAACGCTTCAAATGCAATTCGAGGTAGCGATGCGAAAAATTCTAATGGGTTCGTTTGTTTTTTGCGGCACGCTTTTTGGCGCTTCTTGCGAGCAGATGCAGGAGGATGCGCGCGGATTTTTCGGCGCGAGTTTGAGCGACGAGGAGCTGCTGCAAAGCGATTTTGGCTGTAAAGGCTCGCTAGCTGGCGCAGAATTTTTGCAAAATTTAAAAAGCGCGTCTTCTGAGATCAGGGACGAAAATATCGATTGCGTCGGTAACGAAGCCTTACTGAACGAAAAAAGGCTTGAGCGAACCTTGGCATTTGCGGGGATGGATGGCGAGGGCTTTTTGAGCTATGCTAAAGAGAAAAACTACGCGCAAATTAGCGAAAAATCGCTCGAAGCCTTAGAATTTTACTCCGAGCGCAAGATTGGAAATTTCATCGCTTATGGCAATTTCATGGGCGAGATCCCGGCAGCCAGGGAGGCGCTAAGAGATTATTTCGCCGCTAAATTCAACAAAAACGACGCCGATGAGCTGGCAAGCGCCGTGATAGCGGAATTTATCGCATATGCTGCAAAGGATCGCAAGGCGGGAGATTACGGTGAGCTTGAGCTGGCGTTAAAAGGCGGAGTAGGTGCAGATGAGTTTCGTACGCTACTTTTTAGCAAGGATTTTGCGATTTACGAGCTTGATAATGCCCTGGATCTGGCACTTTTGCTAGGATATGACGAGCGCTTTAGCGGCGCTTTGATCGATCGGGGCGCGCAGGTGAATGCTGGCGAGGAAAACTCGCTATTTTACGCGATGAATAACGTTCAAAGCGCTAAATTTATGATCTCTAAAGGCGCCTTGGTTGGCTATAAAAACTCGCTTGGGCAAACTCCGATATTTTTTGCCGCCGCGGCAAAAAATTATGAGCTCGTAAAGTTGCTAATCTACTCGCACGCTAGCGTAAATGTCCGCCAGATCGGCAGCGCCGAAGCTCAGGCTCTAGCATCGCTAGGCGAGCGTAGCGACGGCTGTGAACGTTCGGGCGCGGGCAAGACGCTGCTGATGTTTGCGGCGCAAAAAAGTACCAAGCAGATCGTTGAATTGCTCGTAAAATCGGGCGCAAACGAAAAGGCGGTCGATGAGGCGGGGCTAAATGCGCTAGACTACGCGCTTGCAGGTGGCGAAGCGGCTACGCAGAGCTATTTGCGCTCGCTTGGACTAAGTCCTACACAAGCAAGCGATGATTTTACGAGCGATCCGCAAGATGCACCTGAGCGTGAGAATTAGCAAGCAGGCTTGATTTAAAGGGTCGCTCGCCGCTTCGTCGTTTTAGGTTTGCAGCGTTTTTGGGTTACAAAAGCCTTATGAGCTTTAAATTTAGAGTTTTGCCGCTTTGTAAATTCTATAGATTTAGCGGATTTTTCGAGTGCGAGTTGGTAGAATTTAACGCTTTAAAATTTTATCGCTTTGCTTGCGCAGGTTGCATGCACTGAAATTTTATAAACGTGCAGACGAGCTTTAAAAATGGCGATTTGTGCGTTTATGCGCGATAAAATTTTTGCCGAGGGATTTTGGTTTGCGATCAAGAGCAGGATTTCGTCAAATTTTGCGCGAGAAATTTATCGCTCTTGCGACAAAGCAAGTGTCGCAGTGTTGCGGAATTTTACCTTGGCTTGGGTCTTTTGCTATGTTAAGTAAAATTTTAAATTCGCTTATAAAACGCTTTTAATTACGCCGCGCGCGGTATTTTGCACCGGAGAGATTTTATTGTGCGACAAATTACTTAAAAATGCGTTCGCAAAATTGCAAACGCAGCAAAATTGTAGAGCTTGCTGTGCGATTAAGGCGCTCAAAAATCACCGTAAAAGAAAGCGCGTGAATTATGAATAATTGCTGCAATGCGCGCAGAATTTTAAAATTTAACCCCCGATCGGAGGTTAAATTTTAAAATTTTATCAATCATCAAGGATTAAAATGTTGAAAAATTTGCTTATCTTTACGGCGATTTTTTTGCCCGCGCTGGCGCTTGCGGACGTGGAGCCCGCCGTGCGAAACAGCGAGCTTTACGGCATGCTGACGCTGATACCGCCGGTCGTGGCGATCGTGCTTGCTTTTATCACCAAGGACGTGATTTTGTCGCTGTTTTTGGGCGTGCTAAGCGGGACTTTTCTCGTCGGTATGGTAGATCACGGCATCGCTGCTTCGGCGCTTTTTGCCTTTACGAACCTGTGCTCGCGCGTAGTAAAATCTATGGCGGATACGTGGAATGCGGGTATTTTGCTTCAGGTTATGTGTATCGGCGGGCTCATCGCTCTGGTTACCAAAAGCGGCGGCACAAAGGCGCTTGCGCTCTGGCTTAGCAAGCACGCCGACACTCCGGTTTTGGGTCAAATTTACACCTGGCTGATGGGTATCGTGATATTTTTCGACGATTACGCAAACGCGCTGATCGTGGGTCCGATAATGCGGCCGCTTATGGATAAATTTAAAATTTCGCGCGCAAAGTTCGCCTTCATCATCGACGCGACCGCAGCGCCGATCACCGGCATCGCTGTGATCTCCACCTGGGTCGGAGTTGAAATTTCGGCGATTAAAGAGGCCTACTCGCAGATCGGCGTAGAAAACATAAACGCCTTCACCGTCTTTGTGGAGACGATCCCGTATAGATTTTATAACATTTTCATGATCTTTTTCGTAGTCGCCACGGCAGTGATGAGTAGGGAGTTTGGCTCGATGTATCGCGCAGAGATCGCATCTCGCGGCGGAAAGAGCGGAGCTGCGGATTTTAAGATTAAAAATTTAGAGGATCAAATTTTCGTGCCCAAAGAGGGCGTCGCACTTCGCAAGCTAAACGCGATAATCCCGCTAGGAGCGATGATCGTCCTTTCCGTCATCGGATTTTATCTCAACGGCTACAGCTCGCTGGAGGGCGAGGCTTTGGAGGCGGTCAAGGCAGCTCCTCTTAGCTTTACTTCGATCCGTACTGCATTTAGCGCGGCAGATGCCTCGGTAGTGCTGTTTCAATCCGCGCTCTTTTCATCGATCATCGCCGTCGTTTTGGGCATCGCGCAAAAAATTTACGGCGTCAAAGAGGCGATCGAGGTCTGGGTTGGCGGCTGGAAAAGCATGCTAAATACCGTCATAATCCTACTTTTTGCGTGGTCGCTAAGCTCGGTTATCAAAGAGCTTGGCACTTCGCGATACTTAGTAGAGCTTCTAAGCGACGCTACGCCGCGCTTTGCTCTTGCGATCGTGATCTTCGTGCTTAGCTCGTTTATCTCATTTTCAACGGGCACAAGCTTCGGTACTATGGGCATCGTCACTCCTTTAGCCGTGCCGTTAGCGCACGCCGTGGGGCAAAAATACGGACTTAGCGGCGAGGAATTTCACGTTTTCATGTGCGTAAACATCAGCGCAGTACTTACGGGGGCGATCTTCGGCGATCACTGCTCGCCGATTTCGGATACGACGATCCTCTCTTCGATGGGCGCAGGCTGCGATCATATCGAGCACGTAAGCACGCAGATGACCTATGCGCTGGTTGTTTGCGGCATCAGTATCGTTTGCGGCTACCTGCCTGCGGGCTTTGGGCTTAGCGTGTGGGGATGTCTGATCTTGGGTATCGCGGCTATCATTCTTTTATTGCGCGTGGTGGGTAAAAGAGTGGATGTATGAATTGCGAAAGCTTCGGTAGCTGCGGCAGCTGCACGCTCGGCGAGCCCTATGAGGATCAAATTTCATACAAAAAGCGTCTGATCGCCGATAAATTTAGAGAATTTTTTGACGGCGAGTTTGAGTTTTTTGCCTCACAGCCGCAAAATTACCGCATCAGGGCGGAATTTGGCATCTGGTACGATATTTGGCATAGCGCATTTGATCTTGCTTACACGATGGGCGGCGCACGTAGCAAGAAAATTTTAATTAACGAATGCCCCAAGGTGGCGCTTCCTATCGCAAATTTAATGCCGCGGCTGCTAGAGGCGCTTAGACGGAGCGAAGCTTTAAAAGAGAAGCTCTTCGGCGTCGAGTTTATCTCGTGTGCTAGCGGGATTTTGGCGACTCTGCTTTATCACAAGCGCCTGGGCGAGCGCGAGCAGGAGGCGATTTGCGAGCTGGCGGGCAAGCTTGGCATCAGGGTTATGGCTCGCGCGCGCGGACAGAAGCTGTTAAGCGGCGAGCTAAGCCTCACAGACGAGCTTTGCGTGGACGGGCGAGTTTATAAATTTCGCTTCGGCGAAAATGCCTTCATCCAGCCCAACCGCGGCGTGAACGAAAAGATGATCGCCTGGGCGAGAAGCTGCGTGGACTTCGGCAAAGATGGCACGAGTGAGGTATGCGTCGCGCAGAATTTCGTTGCAAAGAATTCCATAGCGGAGAATTCCGCTGCGCAAAATTACGGCTGCGAGGAGCCCGCCCCGCGAAATTCTACGGATCGAAATTTTGCTTCTGAAAATTCCGCCGAATTTGACGCCGCTTGCCGAAATTCCGTTAAAGCAAATTTCGCTCGTGCAGAATTTAGCGGCGAAAATTCCGCGAAATTTAACCGCGCGTCCGCATGCGAGAGCTCTACGGATGAGAATTTCACTCGCAAGGATTTGGACGCACAAAATTCCGCCACGAAAAATTTGGATTGCGAAAAGCAAGGCTTGCAAAATTCAGCTAGCGAAAAACTCATCGCGCAAAATTCGAGCCACGAGCAGTCCGCCGCGCAAAATTCTAGCTGCGAAAAATATGCCGTGCGCCCAGAAAGCTCCGCTGCGCGCGATCTGCTGGAGCTGTACTGCGGGCACGGCAACTTCACTATCCCGCTTGCGGCTAAATTTAACCGCGTGCTGGCGAGTGAAATTTCAAAAAGCTCGATCGCGAATGCCCGCATAAACTGCGAGCTCAACGGCGTTTGCAACGCGCAATTCGTCCGCCTTAGCGCGGATGAGCTGATGAGCGCGTTTGCGCGCAGGCGCGAGTTTGAGCGGCTAAAGGGGATCGATATTTTCAGCTACGATTTTTCGCACGTCTTGATCGATCCGCCGCGCGCGGGGCTGGAGCCTAGCGTGATTGATTTCATAAAAAATTTTCGTAATCTAATCTACATCTCCTGTAATCCGCAGACGCTTTTTGAAAATTTACGCTCGCTTTGCGCTACGCATGAGGTGCGCAGATTTGCGATCTTCGATCAGTTCGCGCATACGAGCCATATCGAATGCGGCGTGCTGCTAAAGCGCAGGAGTTAGGCGGGTTTACAACCGAAGTTGTGGATTTAGACGGCGCGCGGGATAAAATTTCGCCTAAAATATGTATAATAACAAAATTTAAAATTACGAAAGGAAGTAGATGGTTGATCTAAATAAAATCATCCAAGCAAAGCGCACGATAAACGATTTCGTCTATAAAACGCCCTTTGCTCTGGCGCCGAAGCTCAGCAAGCTTTACGGCGCAGAAGTGTATCTAAAAAGCGAGAACTTGCAGCGCACCGGCGCATATAAGATTCGCGGCGCTTACAATAAAATCGCCCACCTCACGGACGAGGAGCGGGCACATGGAGTAATAGCCGCAAGCGCGGGCAACCACGCCCAAGGCGTAGCGATGAGCGCGCAAAAATTCGGCGTGCGCGCCGTGATCGTAATGCCTGAAGCCACGCCGCTACTTAAGGTAAGCGGCACGAAGGCTCTGGGTGCGGAGATCATCCTAAAGGGCGATAATTTCGACGAGGCGTACGCGTTTGCGCTGGAATATGCCAAGGAGCACAATCTAACGTTCGTCCATCCCTTCAACGACGAGTTCGTCCAAGCAGGCCAGGGTACGATTGCGCTTGAAATGATCGAGGAGGTCGCAGATCTTGAGTACATCGTCGTTCCCGTAGGCGGTGGCGGGCTTGCGACGGGGGTTTGCAGCTGCGCCAAACAGATCAATCCGGACATCAAAATCATCGCCGTAGCCGCCAAGGGCGCGCCCGCGATGCACGATAGCTTCGTCGCGAAAAAGCCGCTAAATTCCAAATCCGTCCGCACCATCGCCGACGGCATCGCCGTGCGAGACACTAGCGAGATCACGCTCTCTACGATCATCGAGTGCGTCGATGAGTTCGTGCAGGTCGATGACGAGGAGATCGCAAGCGCGATACTCTATCTGCTCGAGCAGCAAAAAATCATCGTCGAGGGCGCGGGCGCGGCGGGCGTAGCGGCGCTGATGAACGCGAAATTTGCATTCCCCGCGGGCGCAAAGATCGGCATCATCCTAAGCGGCGGCAACATCGACGTGCAGATGCTAAACATCATCATCGAAAAGGGTCTTATCAAATCGCACCGCAAGATGACGATCAACGTCACGCTCGTCGATAAGCCGGGCGCGCTTACGGGACTTACTGAAATTTTGCGCCGCGCCAACGCAAACATTGTCAAAATCGACTACGACCGCTTCTCGACCAATATCGAGTACGGCGACGCGCAGATCACGATCACGCTTGAGACCAAAGGCAAGGCTCACCAAGAGGACATCGCCTGGGCGCTCAAAAACGCAGGGTATGATTTCAGGGAGATTTTGTAGAATTTTGCTCGGGGTTGTGAAATTTGCCTGCGCTTGCAAAATTTGCTCTTGAATTTAGCCGAGATTGTAAAATTTACTCTGCGTTTGTACCAATGCTAAGGCGCGGCTAAATTTACACTCGCTTGCGCACAGGTTGCGGCTCGCTACGGCTTTGACTCACCACGCTAAATTTTAAATTTGCCGCTTTATACTCGCTGCGTCGAAATACTTTGCGGCTCGCGGTTTTAAATTTTACGTAGAATTTAAAATTCCAAATATACGGCGCAAGCCGCAATTTAAATAACGCGGACGCAGTCCGCCCCGCTTAAAGCGTCGTCGGGGGATGAGTGGGGTTTGGGGCGGGAAGGGGAGCGACCTCGCAATTC
>NZ_CALKTL010000035.1 GCF_937997405.1 uncultured Campylobacter sp.
CTGGCTTTTGCTTCGTTGGCCAACGGCGCCAGCTTCCGTATCGGCGATTCGGGCAATATCGCAGGCAAAAGCGTGCGCTATCTGCTGCGCGATCTGGGCTCCGCCGCGCCGCTTAAAAAGACGCTGGCGCTCGCTGCGCTAAATGCGCTTGGCAGGGCGTGTTTTGATAAAATCCGCGCGGATTACGACGTGAAATTCGGCGCCGATCCCTTTGATGAGCTACGGATTGAGCGCGGCAGCTTTAGCGTCGTCGTGGGCGCGCTGGTGCCCTACATCAAGACGCTGATGAAAAATGGCGCGGATTTTAAAATTTTAGAGCTTGATAAAAGCACGCTCAAGCAGGCGGAGCTGCCGTTTTATTTGCCCGCAAGCGAGGCCGCAAGCGTCGTGCCGCGCGCCGATAACGTGATAATCACGGCTACGACGCTCATCAACGACACGCTCGATGGGCTTTTGCGCCTGAAAAAAAGCGGCGCCAAGCTCGTGCTCGTAGGGCCTACCACGCCGCTACTGCCGCGGGCGCTGTTTGAGCGCGGCGTGGACTTTGCGGGCGGCACGCTCGTGCGGGATGCGGACGCGGTGCTCGATATCATCGCGCAGGCGGGCTCGGGATATCATTTTTTGGGTAAATTTGCCGATAAAATCACGATTTGCAAGGGCTAGGGCGCGGATTGAAATTTTAAAATTTAGCGCGCAAGCGGCTTTGCCGCGAATTTTTATAGATCTACGCGAACGTTTTAAGGGGTCTTTTTTAAAAAACGATGTAAAATGTCCGCTTTAGAAATGAGAGGAGCTATAGATGAATAGCAAAAGACGAAATGCGATGAAATTTAGCCTAGCATGCGCAGCTTCGCTACTTTGCGTCGGTACCGCCTCGTTTGGGGCGAGCTTAAATTCGAAGGAGAAAAATATGCAAAAGTGCGTTTATATCGTGCATGGCTACGACGCTTCGCCTAAAAGCCATTGGTTTGCCTGGCTCAAAGGCGAGATCGAAAAATCGGGCGCGAGGGCGGAAATTTTAACGATGCCCACGCCTGCGCACCCAAAGCTTGATGAGTGGCTGAAAACTCTGCGAGAAAGCGTAAAATTTGAAGGCGAAGTCTATCTGGTCGGACACAGCCTCGGCTGCCCTACGATCTTAAATTTTTTGCAAAGTAGTGCCGCAAGCGGCGCAGTAGAGGGCGTCGTGCTAGTTTCGGGACTTGCAAAGCCGCTTAGCGATCCGCAATTTAAAATTTTAGACGAGTTTATGGATAAAGGCTTTGATTTTGAGCGCATAAAAGCCGCCGCAAAACAGCGCGCGGTAATCGCTGCGAAGGACGATTATATCGTGCCGTTTAGCTTCAGCCGTGAGCTAGCGGGGCAGATCGATGCTAAGTTTTACGAGGTGGAGAAGGGCGGGCATTTTTTAGACAGGGACGGCTTTACGAAGTTTGATCTAGTCTATGAAATTTTAGAAAAAATGATGAAATTAAAGGGCTAGATTTGGGGCAAACGCGCTCGCCCACTTGGTTTTTGCTTCTGCATTCGCGCCGCTCGCATTTTCTCTGCCGAAGCTTAGATTTACTTTGCGGCTAAGATACGGGTCTCGTATTTAGCCCAAAGGCTTCGCTACCCGCATAAATAAGCCTGCGGTGCAATCGTCGTTTGCGAGCGTGGGTTCCGCGCGGTTTTTTGAAATTTTGCAAACGCCGCAGCGGCAATAAGCGCGTTTTATATAAATTTCAAAACGCAGCAGTTGACGGGTTTCGGCTTGCGGCAAGATAAAATTTAGCGCCCGTGGCGGAGCTTTTGCGACGACGGAATTTTAAAATTTTAAGGCAAGCGGGATGATGAAATTTCAAATCTCGCTCGGCTCGCGCGAGCTAAATCCGTGTTCAAGCCCGCGCCTTGCGAGAGATAAAATTTAGCGGGCGCGAAAGACGCATAAGTTTAGCTTTTCTTTTCGTTAAACATATACGAGATCACGAAAACGATCAGACAAACGGGCGCGAATGCAAATGCAAACGCCACGCTCCAGCCGGCGGCACGCTCGCCCCAAAAATACCCTGCCGCGAGGCATGCCAAAAACCCGCCGTAAAAAGCGCCGAGTGATAAATTTTCTACCGTAAAAAGCAGCAAACTAAGATTTGGATTTTTTACAAACAGCTTGCTTGGCTTAAAATTTTTATACCTTTTGAACAGATACCAAAACAGTGCGCAAACCAAAATCGCAAATATTGCGATAAAAACGGCAATCCTTAGCGCACCCCCCAAAAGGCACAACCGCCAAAATCAAAGCCGCCGCCTACCTACAAAACCGAACCGATCAGGCCCGCCGCCTGCCAATCAAGCAAGAAAACTATCGGCAAAGCGAGCAAATACTTCGCCGTCCTGTGAAATTTATACCTTTGCTCCGCATCCATCGGTCTTAAGTCCCATAAATTTTTTAATAAAATTCATATTAGAGAATTTAGCGCATCTCTATATCTCTACCACCCAAATAATATTCTTCCAGCGGATAATTTATATTGCCGCAGTTATCAAATTTAAAACCTTTTCCAATACCGACTACGGCATTTTTTCTCTCTTTATAGTATTCTCTAGTAATGTCAAAATTCGTTATCAAGTCATAAATATACTCGGAATGGTTAAATTGCATATAATTACCGTTAAATATAGCAAATTTATCAAGAAACAAAGTACCTGTGACTTCTTTATCGTCGCCGTTAACCATAACTATCGGTCTGTCAAATCCAACGCTCGTATCTTTCAAATTTATTTTTAGATATTTCTTTGGATCGGTTTTTTTAGCCTTTAGCTCTTTCATCAGTATCTCCTCAGTCGTTTTTCCCTCTTGGTAATATTTTTCTAATACATCAAAACAATTTGATAAGTTTATATTTTCTAGTTCATAGTATGCAACCTCATATTTACTGGACCAAAGACTACCGAAGGTTTTCAACCTATAATTATCAATCATCCAATATAGCTTTACATCATAGTCCAAATATGCTCCTGCTACTCTTTTATACAGCTCTTCCTTCGGCAAAATTCTATTTTCTTTGAGGCAGTATCCTTGCTTGTATTTGTCGTAGTCGGAAAGGGAAACTATCACAAAGCCTCGTGAAGTGGAATAATCGGGAATTATTCGAATAAATATGGCGCAGAGTATCGCCACCAGAAGCAGCGTGCCAGCTAGCGCTTTAAATTTAACGGATTTAGAAAATTTCATATCAGTCCTTTTCTATCCATCCATTCGTTAGAGGCTAATTCTTTCGGACCAGGAGGAGTTTTCTTCCCCCACAAATAATAACTCAATATATCGGCTCCGTAATTACCCTCTAATTCTAATCTTAGATCAGTTTCTTTTTTGCTCATCTCTTATCCTTTTTCGGTTAAATTCGTTAAGATAAAATTTCAACTAACTTTATCCGCCGTGAATCCACATATCCAGCTCCTGTTCCGCCGGGGCTTTGATATCAAAATCTATATTTCCGCAATTATCGTATGAGAATTTACGTCGCAGATTTTTCATATGGGTATAAGCCAAGACTTCGTTAAGGCTTTCTAAGTTCTCATATCCGTTTTTTATTCGTATTAAATTTTCTTTGCTTTTGATTTTTGTTAAATCTTCTTTATTGTTAAGCTCAATATACCAACTTATATAATCAGGTCTGGCATAATTCACAAAAAATTTATTCTCTTTTATTAAAAATGATTTTTCTAAAAACATTTTTCCGTTATGAAATGGATTTTTCTCTTCGGATAAGATGATAGGCTTTTTAAAGCCTAAAATTTCATCCTTATACACAAAGTATTTAGATAGATCGGAGATATCTATTTGCGTCTTATCTTTTATCTCATAATCAAAACTCTTTCTGTCGGTATTTTCAACCAAAAAATCAAACCAGTTTTCTTCATTAAAATCGCCGATTAGATAGAGCTTGGAGACGCTCGCCGTATAAAAACTATGGCCGAAATTTTTTATATCGTGCTCATCAATAATAGTATTTCGCAGAATCTCATAGTCGTGATATCTTTTAAAATAATTTATAGCGGCATTTTGAAGCAATTCTTCGTTGCTTAGAATTCTATTCTCTTTTAGGCAGTATCCCTGCTTGTATTTGTCGTAGTCGGAAAGAGAGACGACGGCGAAGCCTCGCGAGGTGGAGTAATCGGGCACGATGCGGATAAACAGGGCGCAGAAAAGTAGCGCCGCGGCTAGGATTTTAAATTTAAGTTTGCGAAATTTCATAATGATCCTTTAAATGCCGCCAGCGAAGCAAACGCATACCTCATTGCCTCGTTAAATTTATACCTTCGCTCCGCATTCATCACCCTGAGCTTTTTAAATTCGAGATAAATTTTAAGCGACACTCAGAGTTTTTCTACCGCGCCAAAATCCCTTTGCATCGCTAAATTTTATATCTAACGCTACCAAATTTTAAATCGCCGCAACATTTAAATTTTTGGTTCTCGCGGCGCTTAAATTTCCCCAGGCACGGCGCGTAAAATTCAGCGACGTGGCGCCAAAAATTTCAGATAAGCTCTAAAGCCGCGCCTTAGTTTTATGCCGGCAAAATTTAATCGCGCCGTAAAAAGTCGGTCTGCCACGTAAAATTCAGCGGCGCGGCGAAAGAGGGTCCGTCTCGTAAAGCGGTGCTACATCAAATTTAGCCACACAGCAAAAAGCTACTTCGCTGCGCAAAATTTAACCGCGAGCGCCAAAGCTCGTTACTTCTTCGGCTTGCTTAGCTCATAGCCGAAGTGGATCTTTTTGCTCTCGCCCGGCTTTAGCTCAAAGTCCCAGCTAAGCAGTCCGTCCTTGCCGAGGCTGCTCTGCTCGGGCGAGTTTTTCAGCGCGACCTTTACGTCCTCATGCGTCGAAACGGGCGCTCGCTCTTGCAAAACCACGTTCCACGCGCGCTTGGAGCTATTTTTGATCTCGTAATCCCAAGCCATGGAATTTTTACTTTCGCCGCCGAAAAATGAGTTTTTGGTGAAGTTGTTCGCCTGCTCTTTTTTGACTTCGATCAGACTATTTTTACCCAGATACGCCGTAGCCTCCGCGTTTGCGGCAAAGCCTAGATGCACGAGCCCGATCTGCACGCCATCGAGCTTTATTAGCGTTTCGCTCTCCTCTATGCTTCTTTCGGGGATAAATTTAGCCCGCACGTAGGCCGCCTCGCTGCCGTAGCCATCGATGAGCAGATCAAATTTCGCATTCAGGCTCTGTTTATCGAAGCTAAACTCGCCCGCCTCGCCCGCCTTGAGGCTTACGCCGCTAATTTTCCACACCTTTGAGAGCGAGCTTTCGATATTCGAGCCCGTCCTTGCGTACGACGATCTTGCCTCTGCCGCAGGCGCCCTCTGCATATCCGCCACCTCTAGCATAACATCCTTTTTATACTCCGCCGCGGGCTCAGGCTTTCTAGGCTCGCCCTCGTACCACGGGTAAAACGGCTGCGGCGCGGTCTGCGAGGAGTATTCGTAAGGATACAGCGCGATCGTCAAATTCGCTAGCTCGGCGTTTAGCGGATTTTGCACCGAGAGTTTTTGCGCGACCTCGATTTTGCCGCTAGCAAGATCGGCAGAGAGCTCGTTGTGTGTGTAGGCACTTACGTCAACGGGGTAGCTGATCTTAACGAAGCTCGGATCGCAGTCAAAGTTCGCGTTTAAGCGGCGTTCGTTCTTGATCCGGTATTTTGAAATTTTCTCTTTGAGCTTTCCGATTTGCTCGTCCGTCTTGGAAATTTCGCCCGCTACAAGCAGGACTTCGTCGTAAATTTTTTGCGAATCCGTCTTTAGGCTTGCCAAACTTCTATCTTTCAGGCTCGCAAAATCGCTTAAAAAGCGCTGCTGCGCCTTAAGCGCGACCAGGCGGTCGCTTAGCTCGCGCAGGCTCTTTTCGTCTGCTTCTTTTTTGGCGAATTCTACGTTTTTCACGGGCTCAATCTCTCCCAAAGACAATTCGCGCACTTCGCAAGAGCCCGCGATCTCGATGCTGCGGATATCCAAGTACTCCGGTACGTTCACGCTGAAGTTTGATTTTTGCGCGCCGAAGTTTTGATGCAAGAAGGCGGAGTTCGCGTAGATCTCAAGGCTGTTTTCCTGCGCGCTTAAATTTACGGCAAGCGCCGCAGCTGCGCTTAAAAGCACTATTTTTTTCATTTTTACTCCTTAAAAATTCTACGTAATTGTAACGATAAATTTTGATTTTTATGCTTAAAATTCGGAACAAATTTTAAAATTCCGGCCCCACCGCCCGCTTTGAAATTTTAAAATTTCGCCGTCGCAAAATCCCCGCCGCGGACGTTAAAATTTTATTGCCGCTAACGCTTATTAAGTCCTCTCACTCGCGCAGCCGAAGCGATAAAATTGTAAAATTTCGAAGTTTCAATTTCGAGGACGAGCTGTACTCCTCCGCGAAGTAAAACCGATAAATTTTAAAATTTTACGCAGTAAAATTTCTGTAACTTTAGGCGAGCGAAGCAATGCGAAAGAAGCGCGGGGCGCTTTCTAGCCTTCGCGAGAAATAGTGAAGCTCCCCGTCGCAGCGGCGGCTTGACTGTCGCAAGGAGTAAAACCTATAAATTTTAAAATTTTGCGTAGCAAAATTTCTGTAACTTTAGGTGGGTCGAGGGAGCGAAGCTCCCCGTCGCAAGGACGAGCTTTGCTCGTCCGCGAAGTTAGGATCAAAACGGATACGTTAAGCAGCAGACGCGACCGACCTTTTCGTTATAGCTGACGTCGAGCTTCAGATCGTATAGCTTGCTTAAAATTTCGCTCTTTATGATCTGCTCGGCCTTGCCGTATGCGACCTCGCCGCCGCCTTTTACGAGCGCGACGTATCCGCCCAAAAGCAGTGCGAAGTCCGGATTGTGCGTGGCTAAAACGACTGTGTAGCCATTTTTGAGAAGCTCTTTTGTGGCGCGAAGGAATTTGTATTGGTTGGCAAAATCTAGCGCCGAGGTGGGCTCGTCGAAGATCACGATCTTAGGCTCGCTGCAAAGGGCGCGCGCGATGGACGCCATCTGCCTCTGGCCGCCGCTTAGGCGCGTGATGATCTTGTCTTTTAGGTGCCAAATTTCAAGCATTTTCATGTAGCGCTGCGCGAGCTTGTAGTCGTTTTCGTTCGGCTGCGAAAAGATCCCGATATGCGCCGTGCGCCCCATCAGGACGTATTCGAAGACGCTGTAGTCGTACTCGCAGACCTCGCTTTGCGAGACGTAGCCGATGATCTCGGCGCGCCCTTTGGCGCTGAGGCTCGCCATATCCTTGCCGTCAATTGAAATTTTACCGCGCAGAGGCTCAAGCGTGCCGCTGATTAAATTTAAAAGCGTCGATTTGCCCGCGCCGTTTTGCCCCAAAATCGTCAGCATCGCGCCCGCTTCGAGGTTGAAATTCACGTCGTGCAGCGTCAGAGGGGCGGATTTTACGTAGCCGAAGTCTAAGCTCTCAACTCTAACCATTTAGCTTCCTTTTGTTTTTAAGCAGGATGAATATAAAAAATAGCGTGCCGATAAAGCCCGTAAGCACCCCTAACGGGATCTCGCTTTGATTTATGCTGCGCGCTACGTCGTCTACGATGAGCACGAAGATCGCGCTTAAAAATATGCTCGCAGGGATCGCCTTGGTGTTGCTCACGCCCACGATCATGCGCGTTAGATGCGGCATCAAAAGCCCCACCCACGCGACTATGCCGCTGATACACACGCTACTTGCGGTTAGCAGCGTCGCGCAGACGATGATGATGCCCCGCTCCATGATGACGTTTACGCCGAGCTTCGCCGCGGTCGCATCGCCCATAGATAGGACGTTTATGCGGTAGCTCATCAGCACCAAGATAGCGATACAAACCCCCATCACCGGCGCTATCATCGCTAGCACGGAGGGGTCGACCTTCGCGAGGCTTCCTAGCTGCCAATACACGATGTCTGCAAGCTTCGTCTCGGGATCGGCCATAAATTTTAAAAATCCGATTAGCGCGCCCATCAGACCGCTTACGATGATGCCGGCAAGCACGAGCATTATGGTGGCGCTCGAACGAAGCGCGCGCGTGATCAGAAGCGTAATGCAAACCGCCGCAAGCCCGAAAACGAAGGCGAAAAGTTGGATCAAAAGGATGTTTAGATCAAGCAGGATCGCGATCGCTGCGCCCACGCAGGCTCCGGCGCTGACGCCTAAGAGATCGGGCGAGACGAGTTGGTTTTTAAAGACGCCCTGATACGCCGTGCCGCTGATGCCCAGCGCTGCGCCCACGAGCACCGCGGCGATGATGCGCGGCAAGCGCACCTGCATGATGACGTTGTGGACATTTTGCGCTACCTCGCCGCCGCTAAGCGCTTTTAGCACCTCGGCGATGCTTAGGCCGAAACGCCCTATACAAAGCGATATCGCAATCGTCGCAATCGTCGCTAGTATCAGCAGCACGAGCATAAATTTAAAATTTTTCATACCTTCCCTTGCTTTAAATTTTATCTTTTGCATTAAATTTAATCTTTGAAATTTCACCTCGTTGAAACCTGCTTAAAATTACGCTTTAAATTCTGCCCTCCGCTCGTAGGCGAAAGGCTTGCGGTAAAATTCCTTCGTGATGGCCCCAAGATCAATATTTCAGAAAAGATTCGGATGAAAATTTTAGCCGCCTGCAAGATTTGTAGTGACGCCCTCGCGCCCGTACGGTCTCAGCCGAAAATGTTTGCGGCGCAGCATAGACGCGCTTTTACTACACTGCCTAAAGCTGCGAAACGCAGGACTTGACGGCAGAGCCTCCGCCTCGTGCGACGTCTTCTGCCGATGATGACGCAGTGGCTTTGATTTATACATCTAAATCCTTAAACAGATGTGGCATTTTAGCACATATCATATTAAATTTTTATGATTTTAGCTTTCATATACGCGAGCAAATTTAATGGCGTGCAGCTCCGTGTAATAAGGCTTTTAAGCGAAATTTCGCTTGTGGATTTCAGATGAGAGCCTACGAAATTTACGCTGAGATGGAATTTTAAAATTTCATCCGTTTGCGAAAGATGCGCTTAAGCTCGATGACGGATTCCGCCGATTTAGTGGCAAACGCAACGCGCGGCGAAATTTTACATAGGATTTTAAGATTTGATTTAGAATTCCATAAACGGATACGGTGCGAAAATTTTCTCTTTATTTGACCCCGGTTTTGCTAGCCACTTAGTTGTAGAATTTTAATTGCCGTTTGGACGCGGGATTTTATTTGCCCGCGAGAGGTTAAATTTTATCATGAAATTTCGCATCGCTTAAAATGCGATGCGAAATGAATCCATCCGTCGCTACTGCCAGCCTAGAGCTTTGCGTTTTAAGCGCATGTCGCTTACCATTTTTAACGCAAGCGCGACCGGATCGGTATCTACGTGCATCACAGAGCCAAGCGCCCGCCTGGTGCCCTCTTTGAAAAAGTGTATGACGTTTGCAGAGCCGTGGATTTGATACTCGACGCAGTGATATGAGTCGATGCCCATTAGGCGGAATCCGAGCGAGGCATCGACGCCCTTTTCGTTCGCCCACTCGGGAGAGGTGAAGGCAAGCGGCAGCTCGTAGAGATTTTTGCCTAGCACCCCTGCGATACCTGCGAAAATTCCGCTGGAGCGGGTATTATCGATACACTCGCCCACGTGCCATACCGGCGGAAGCTCGTCTTTTTCTAAAAACGCCCGCAGCGACGCGCCTGCTTTTTTATACGCGCTTTTTTGGCAAAAGCCCAGCTTCATTAGCGGAAACGACGCGCAGCCGTTGGTTAGGATTAGGACATTATTTTCGATTAGGGTTTGTGCGACATCTATGATAGCGCGCTCATAAGGCACTTTAGGATTGGTGCAGCCGACCATATTTACGATGCCTAAAATTTCACCGCTTTTTAGTGCGTGCGCTAACGGCTCCATGCCGCCGTAGTGTTTATGGACGAATTCTACCGAAAAGCCCACTTCGGCCTCGACTTCATACGGCGGGATATATACCGGCAGCCCCTTGCGCTTTTCGTGAGATTGCAATGCGCGGTCTAGAATTTTACGCGCCAAATTCCTAGTCTCGGTGATATTACTATGGTGATGATCGTAGCCGATATGCTCGGCTCCGGGAAGCCTAGCTGATGAGCTTGTAGTAACGACCTTGGTCTGGAAGCAGTTAGCCACGTCCATGATCGCAGGATAGACATCTTGGACATCGGCGACCCACAGATCAAGCGCTCCCGTGCCTATGACGAGTTCGGCAGTTACGGCGTTTGAGAGCGGCACGACGCCCCAGTTTCGATACATCGCCGATAGCCCAGAACAGCACACGCCGTAAAATGCGATACCCTGCGCGCCTATTGCGCGAGCCTTGTCTTGGTACTCCTTAGAATTTCCGATCTCCACTATTAAGCTTACTAGTGTCGGCAGATGTCCGTGCACGGCGATATTGACCCAGCCTTTTTTAAGCGCGCCCATATTGCTTTTGGAAGTTACGCGATCTCCTACACCAAATAGCGCATCCGTAGCGATATTCGCAGCTACTACGCCGGTGAAGGTAAAAGCAAGCCCGCAGCGCAAAAGATGCTGCATCACGCTGCGCCAGTCTCCGTCCGTGCCTACACCCGTTCGGTGATACGCCTCAAAGACTTCGTTATACGCACTAATCGGCAAGATATCTAGCTTGCGCCATACCTCTTGACGCTCCTTGGGTGCGAGCGCAGTGATGGTTTTATACTCGCCGCTACTTTGCGAAAGATCTGTCAAAAGCGTATCGGCAAGCTCGATCGCTACCTCTTTTAACTCTCTATCTTCAGTTGGAATTCCAAAAGCTTTGGCGGTATTGATGATTTTGTATTCGCCTATTATGGGCAGATCTAGCTTGCCCTGTGCCGCCCATTTTAGCGACAGCAGAAGCTCTCTGGCGTGCGCGCCGTGTTGAGCTACGCCTGCAGCTACTTGGCGCAGTAGGTTGCGCGATACGATGAGATCGGCGTCCGCACCGCAAGTGCCGCGATCGGCCTTTTTAGTAATTTTGCAAGGCCCCATATTACAGATCTTACAGCATACTCCGGTAAGTCCATAGCTACACATAGGCATCTGTTTGTCGAAACGATCAAACGCCGTATCTACGCCGATCTGCTCCATCCTAAGCATCATTTCGCGAACGGCGGGATCGGGGGTTTTCTCAAGTACTTCTTGTTTTGTGGGGAAGGTCTTTTTGTATTCAAGCACCGCCTTCATATAATCCGCCGTAAATTCCGCCTCGTGAAAATGCTCGAAAAGATTGCCCTGCGCGTCTTTATGTGTGTGCGGACTAGCCTCTGCGGGCACTAAAACTTTTGGGATGCCGTGCTCGTCAAATCCAATAATCGCGCGATGAGAGTGGGGTTTGTGATCATGGCAATGTTCGTCGTGCTCGTATGAGCAGGCGGCGGAATCCTCGTCGCGCTGCTCATGCGAAGACGCCGCAGAATTTGCGCCGTATTCGTGTAAATAGGCTGCGAGGTTTTTTTCTTGATCGTGTGGATGGGGCGCAAGATCTTCGTCGTGTAGATGCGAGTGAATTGCGAAGCTATCGCTATGTTCGTGCGAACAAGAGAAGTGGCCTTTGCTGCTTGGGCTCTTTGCAGGATTTGAGATGGAATTTGTCAAAGAATCAGCCATGGAATTTATTGTAGAGTTTATTGCGGATTTTTTAGCGTTGCCTGCGCTTTGAGTGCTTGAGTGCGCCGCAAAGTTCGTGCTTGAGGCAGAGCTTGCGCTATCATCGTAGCCAGACGCGGAATTTTTGGCTTCGCAGTCGCACTCGTCGCAGGAATTCCCACCTGCGGCGCGATTTTTAGAAATTTTGTCGCGAGCATGTGAGGCGGAAGTCATAGAATTAGCGGCAGAATTTTTAGCAGTGCTTGCACTTTTGTCGAAAACGGATGCGGCGGAGCTTTTGACCGCGTCTGCGGCAAAATTTTCCCCCTTATTCGCAGCGGAATTTTCATCCGTCGCAGCCTTCTTGCGTGAGCCTTTTTGTTTTGCGATTTTGTCGTTTGCCATGGTTGTCTCCTTAAAATTTATTTTAAAAATAAGTGAGAATGCAGCCCTCAATAAATATACTAAAAGACTACACTATTTAATTCTTATAGATAAAATTTAACGTGATTGTATTTTTTAATTGCTTTAAATTCCCTTAATAGCGCACTAAAATAAAAGATAAAATTTTATGAATAAGATATACTAAATAACTTGGTTTAAATTTCGCCGAGCGGCTCGATCATCTTAGATAATCGATCAGCCTGGCGGAGATTTCGCGAAACTGCAAAATTTTATGCCCCTTTTTCTCGCGCATGAAGTCTTGCGCGTCGCGCAATCTCGCAAACGTGATGAGATCGTCGCCTCTGGCGCTTTGCAGCACGCTGCCGAATACATAAAACGCGTCCTGCGCCCGTAAAATTTCGCCGCTTGCGTAATCGGTGACGTAAAGCTCTGCACCGCCGAAATTTGCGTTCGTGGAATTTGACTCGCCGAAATTGCCGCTAGCGGGATTTTTGCTCATCAAATTTTCCTCTGCGGAAGCCGCGCCGTTATTGCCGCTCAAATTTTCGCCCTCGAAAAAATATGCAAACATCGCCTTGGGCGAAGCAAACGCTAGCGCGCTGCCGTCTTTAAGCCTTGCATAGGCGCGAAATTCGGGATGCGCGCTAGTATCGATGCCGTATTTAGCGCAGGTAAGATTTACGTCTTTTAGCCACGCAAGATCGCGCGCAGATTTGGAATTTTGCGCCGAATCGGAGCCTGTCTTATCTGATGCGCCTAAATTCTGCGCCAAGCTGGAGCTTTGCGCCGCGGAATTTTGTATCTCAGCTGCGCCGCAAAGCACTATAAATGCCGCCAAAATTAGTGGAAATTTCACGCCAAATCCTTCGATCTAAAGATAAAATAGCCCAAAATCAGGCTCGCCGCGCCCAGCGCGATCGGATAGAGCAGCGAAAAGGCGATGAAAAGTCCGCGCCCGAAGTGATCTAGGATAAAATACGCCGTCGTGCCGATGACCGCAAGATCGGGATCAAATAGGCTGATAGCGGCGATGCGAAAGTCCTCCATCGGGTTTGCTAGGGCGATCGCAAAGATCAGATTTTCGTTTACGCCCGTTTTTGCGAGCAGTCCGATCAGCACGAGATCCAAAAACGCAAGGCAGAAAAGCCAGACGAAAAACGCGAGCCCAAGCCCCATCTCTTGGCTTTTTGAAACGGCGCAGATCAAAAACGCTACGCCTAAAAATGCCGCGCACAAGCTAAAAAGCAGCCCCGTATAAAGCAGGCAGATCGCCCACGGAATGCCCGTGCCCTTAATCGCGCCCCAAACGATCGCCAAAAGCAGCGACAAAAATATCGGCACGAACACTCCAAACAGCCTTCCTAGCGCCTTGCCGTAGTAATACTGCGCCTGCGAGATCGGGAAGCTTAGCAGGTATTCTAAGATATTTAGGTCTCGATCGGCTAGGATCGCTTTGCTGGTGGTGACGAGCACGAAGACGGGCAGGATGATGATGCAGATCTGAATAAACAGCAGTAGCAGTCGCGAAAGCCCGCTGAAACCGAGCACGCGCGAATCGGTCACCCCCGTGATGAAAAACGCCGCCACGAGCCCGCTAAAGATCAGCAGATAGAGCAAAAACCAGCGCGAGCGGAAGGATTCTTTGATATCCAAAGCGGCGATGGTGAGTAAATTTTTCATTCTTTTCCTTTATTGCGCCTCGGTGCGCTTTTAAATTTAGATTTCTCGCGCGGCCTAAATGCGCCGCCCGTCTTTAAATTTTAGCCTCGTTTTGCAGCCCGGATATAGCTTTAAATTTCGCCCGCCGAGTGTTTAAATAAGCGGCGAAATTTTATCCGCTGCCTGTGGCCGCGGCTCACGCATAAATTTTAAATTTAC
The DNA here is from genome assembly GCF_937997405.1 of uncultured Campylobacter sp. Taxonomy (GTDB): domain Bacteria; phylum Campylobacterota; class Campylobacteria; order Campylobacterales; family Campylobacteraceae; genus Campylobacter_B. Next base: position 13,890 of record NZ_CALKTL010000035.1, read on the forward strand.
GGCTTGCTTGCGGCGCTTGCAAACAGCGCGTCGTTTGCCGCCCGCTATCCGTTATCTACTGCAGTTTTAAAATTTAGCCGTTTGACGGGGTCGCTTAAATTTCAGCTCCGTAAAATTTCAAAGCCGGGTGTATCCCGCGGCATAAAATTTTAAAATTCTAAAAATCTAGTAGCGGCGAATTCTGCGCCGGTTAAATTTTAAATTTACGGCGAAATTTTAAATTAGCGCGCCCACGTAAATTTTAATTCGGCAGAGCGAATTTCGCGCCGCGCGTTAAATTTAGCCGTGTTGCGAGATAAAATTTAGCGGTCGTTTTTTAAGCCTAGCTTTGCCTCGTGCCGCAGCTGCAAAATAAAATTTTATCTCATCTATATCGGCATGGGCGGCGCGCTGAAATTCAGGCTTTAAATTTAGTGCAAAACGAAGCCGCTTAAAATTTCGCTTTAGCCAAAGCATCCTTAATGCGCGTGCCCCGAAGGGATATCGTGCACAGTGCTGTTGCCTTCGTGCATCTGCCCCATATCGTGCGGCTCGCCTTGAGAGTGTGCCGTGCTGCCCGCATCGCCGCCGCCCATATCATGTTTAGGCCCGCTCATGCCGTGCTCTGCGGAGTGAGGGTCTTTCATGCCGCCCATATCGCCATGATCGTGCATACTTCCCAGATCGCCGTGCGCATCGCGACCCATATCGCCCATTCCCATGCCGTGCGAGCCGCCGCCTGCTTTAAGCGCCGCGACTACTTGATCGAAGCTGAAGTCTTGCTTGCCCTCTTGCTTGTTTTTAAACGCGCCCCAGCCGAACGACATAGGGGTTTTAAAGCCCTTGTAAAAATGCGCCGTGCGTGCGTCGATAAACTCGCCGTTGCCGCTAGCGTCATTGATGTAAATTTTGGCGTCCTTCAGCCAGTTTAGTTTGTCGTTGGTAACCATAAAATCCACCAAGCAGCCGATGTCGTCAAAGTAGTGGTTTTTACCGTCCACGCGCACATCGACGCTGAAGCGGTTGTCGCTGATCGCCATCTGGCAGTGCTCGCATACGTCTCTGTCGTAGTGGACGTTGCCGTAGTCTTTCTCGTCGCCGCAGCCTAAAAACGTAAGCGCCGCAAGCGCACAAAGCATAATTTTAAACATTTTTGTCATCTACGATCCTCCCTAGATCCATTGAAATCATTCTTTTTACCAGTCCTCCCACTTCCTCGAGCCTATGCGAGATAAAGATCAAGCTCTTATCTTTTGCGTGGTTGTGCAAAAGCGTCTTAAAATGCTCGCGCGCGCTCGGATCGAGATTGGCAGTCGGCTCGTCGAAAATCATCGCCTTGCTGGCTCTGCCGAAGGCTAGCGCGATTAAAAATTTCTGCTTCATACCGCCGGATAGCTTATGAAAGGGTTTGTTTAAATTTGAACTCAGATCAAGCTCCATTTCGTCGCAAAATTTTACTATATCCGCTCTGCTTGCGTCCGCCGTGCGCTCGGCGAAGTAGATGAGCTCATTTAGGCTCAGCTTAAGCGGCGGCGGGGTTTGCGGCACGAAGCTGATACCGCGTAGCGCGCGGCTACGCTGCTTAAACGAATCAAATCCGTCGATAGCTACGCTGCCGCTTGTGGGTATGTATTCGCCCAAAATCGTCCGCATCAGCGAGCTTTTGCCCGCGCCGTTTTGCCCGACGAAAAGCACTTGCTCGCCGTCCGCGATATTTAGATTGATATCTTTTAAAACGAATTGATCTGCGAATTTCTTGCTTACGTTTTTAATCTCTATCATAGACTTCCTTAGACCATATCTTTTAGCTTATTACCGATACCCAGTGCGTCTTGGTGACACACGTCGATACAGCGTCCGCACAGCGTGCAGTCGATCCCTTTTAGCATAAATTTGCTCTTATCGCCTAGGTTTTCGGATGCCTTTTTTTTGGTGATGTCCAGTACGTGCGAGACGAAGCAGACGTCTTGGCAAACGCCGCAGTGATCGCACCTGCTTTTATCCCAAGTAATCTTGCTAAGGCTAGCTTTCGCCGCAAGCGAATAGGTACTGCCTAGCGGGCATAGGTGCGTGCACCACATCCGCCTGCTAAAAAATACTTCGAGCAAAAACACAAAAACTATCCAAAGCCCCGCCAGCGAAAAGCCGTAGATGATGAGGCGCGATAAAATTCCAACTACGTTAAAAATTTCAAAAACGAGCAGGTCTGTAATCGCGCTTAGCAGCAAAAACACCGCCCAGATCGCATATCGCATACCGCGAGGCAGGGCGCGCTCCTTGATGACGCGCTTAGCGATTAGCGTATTATGCAGCTTTTCGCCGATCTCGCTAAGCGCTCCGTAAGGACAGATCCACGAGCAAAACGCCTTGCCGCCCGCGATGAAATAAAACAGCAAAATAGTGCCCGAGCCGATAAGCAAATTTATCGGCAGATCCTTGTGCGCGGCGATCACCTCAAGGGTGGCAAAGGGATCTGCTAGGTGAAAGCCAAGTATCCGCGAGCCGCTGATGTCGCCTTCTAAAATTTGAATATCGGCGCGAAAGGAAAGCACGAAAAGCAGATGCACCAAAAATACCGTGGCGTAGCGCAGAGCCCGAATGCTGGGACGCCATTTGCCGCTTTTATTTTTAAGCGCAAAGGTCGAGAAAAAGCTCGTATTTTTGATCGTGCATCGCGAATTATATTTATCCAAGACTTACTCTTTAAATTTTGAAATTTCATCCGCGAGCTTATCTAGGCTCTCGTCGCTTACGTTGGTTAGCAGTCCGCTCATCAGGCTGTTTTTGATCTTGCCCGCTTTATAATCTTTGAGGCTTGCTAAAATTTGATCCTTGCTCTTGCCGCCGATCGGCGGAGCGATCTTGCCGCGTCCGTCATCGCCATGGCAGGGCGCGCAGCTTACCAGATAGGAGCTACTAACCTTAAAATCGCGCTCTTTGACGCTCTGCTGCAAAATTTTAATATTTTTTACATCCTTATCGTCGATGAGATCGACGCTTTTGCTCTGCGGCGCAGGCTTTGCTTGCACCTGCGGCTTGACTTCTTGCTGCGGCGCGCTAGAATCGTCCGAACTAGCCATAAAGATCATCAGCGCGATCAGTGCTACACCCAAAATCAAAGCTAAAATTTTGCCCGGTTTCATTTCTGCTCCTTAAATTGTTTGTTGAACTCGTAAATTTCTTTCGCCATCGTCTCTATCTGCTGCTCGCTCATGCCGTTTACGAGCTGCACCATAAGAGGATTAGGCTTTTCTTTGAATTTATACTTTTTAATCATATCCACGATCTGCGCGTCGGTTTTATCCAGAAGCGACGGACCGATGATGCCGTTGGCGTAGTCGTCGTGGCACGCTGAACAGCGCAGGATAAAATCATGCCCAAGGCGCTTTTTCATCAGGTCGAAATTTAGCTTTTCGTATTGGTTTTTGATGCTTGAATACGCCACGATATTTTTGGTCGTTTCGTTCACATCGCCGTTTAGATTAAAATTTACCTTTCGCTCGCCGTAAAAATCGTAGCTTACGAACTTATCGTTCTTCTTGGGCGCTTCGCCGCTTTTAACGCTGATGCGAGGCTTTGCAGTATGATTTTGTTCCACGCTCTGTGATGCGGAATTTACACTCGCGGAATTCTGATCCGCAGAATTTTGCCCTGCAGAATTTGCGGCGGCGGAGCTTGAATTGTCGTCATCTCCGCAGCCACACAGCAAAAGCGCCGCAGCTAGCGAGCAGATGTAGAATTTAATGGAGCTTTTCATTGTTTTCCTTCATAGATTGATTTGTAATCCGCCCGCGGGATTATCTCGATGATACGCGCCGGACAGAGCTCTGCGCACGCCCCGCAACCGACGCAAGCGCTGCGGATCTGCGGAGCGAAATGCGCGCTCGCCTTTATCATCGCTATGGCATCAAGCGGCTGCGGGTAAGGGCACAGCGACGCGCATAGATCGCATGGCTTGTCCTCTTTAGCCGCCAGCGCGGAGTTTAGCTCACGCTCCTGCTCAGTCTTGGCGGGCTTTAGGCACAGATCGCTAGATTTTAAAGCCTGCCCGCGATACGCCAAACAGGCGTTTAAATTTTTAATCACGGCGATTCCCATTTTAACCTTTTTAGGCTCGTTCGTCTCGTGGCTAAGCGCGCCGCTAGGACAGGCGAGCACGCAAGGAAGCGCGCCGCAAAGATAGCAGCCTCGCTCTTTGGCATCGATAACGGGCGTACCGATGTCAAAAAGATGCGTAATATCGAGCAGATAGATGCTGTGATAGGGGCAGACCTGCACGCATTGGCCGCACTTGATGCAGCTAGAGCGGAAGCCTCGTTCCGCTAGTGCTCCGGGCGGGCGCAGATATAAAGAGGCGGAATCCCCGCTAGAATTTTCCGCAGAATTTTGTTTTATGGAATTCGGCGCGGAATTTTGCCTCGCAGAATTTACGGAATTTGACGCGCCGGAATTCTGCGCTTCGCCACCCGTAAAATTTACGGAATTTGTGGAATTCTCATCCGCAAATAAGTTCGCTGCCCCGAGTACTCCGAGCGCTCCGCCGAGTAGTTTTATCGCTTCGCGTCTATTCTTTATCATTGCCTCATCCTAGGTTTCGGATCTTTTAGCAGTAGCTCAGGCTCTGAAAACGGAGCGAGCTTGGAGATGAAATTTAAAAGCGCGATCCCGCTGGAGCCGTAAAAAAACCGCACATTCGGTTTATACGCCCAAAGCCTATCCGCGTAGGCGTATGAGCTGTAGCTAACGTCGCCGTAGCCGTCGCCATCGCGATCAAATCCGTCGTAATCGTCAAAATAGTTGCCACTCCATTCGTTTTGCAAGAGCTTGGATTGGGGCGTATCGTTTAGCACAATCTCCATATTGCCTTTAAATTTATTGTTTTTAAATACGCTTTTTAGCTGCGTGGCGTGGAATTGCACGCCGATGCTGTTGTATTCGATATCATTGTTTTCAAAAACGTTAAGTGAGCCTGGCTGATATGGGGATTGATCCAGATAAAATCCGCGTGCGTTGTAGACGACTTTATTATCCGTAACCCTGAAATTTGAGCTATCCTTCATACCGATGCCTACGCCATAAGCGCCGTCTGCGTTGCGCACGACATTACGTCTGGCGATATTGTCGCTTGAAAACATAAAAAATAATCCCACGCTATTGCCGTCGTAGTAGTTATCCTCTACGACGTTATGCCCGGAGTTCATAAAGTGCAGTGAATAACGACAGCTATGGCCTTTGTTGCCTGCGACGAGATTTCCGTTTGAGAAGTAAAAAACGGTGTCGCGGACGTTGTGGACGTCGTTATTTAAAATTTTATTGGCATTGGAATACCAAAGCTTGATGCCGTCGCCTTTGAAACTCGTGCGGTAGGTATTGCTTGAAATTTCGTTGCCCTCGATCGTTACGTCGTTTGCCTTGCTTAGCACGACGCCGTAGAGCACGTCTTTGATGAGATTATTTTTTATGATTACGCTGTTTACGTCGCTTACGTTGATCCCTGCATCCTCGCTAAGATGCTCGAAGCCTCCGTTTTGGATTGTTAAATTCTTGATTGTAACATGCGGAGAGCGGACGCGAATGACCGTTCCGTTGCGATCGCCTATGATCACGGCGGAGCGGTCTAGTCCATCGATAGTAAGGGGTTTATCGATTAAAATATTGCCGTGGTACTCGCCCGCGGCTAGTTCTATAATATCGCCCGCTTTTGCGCTATCGATCGCGTCTTGAAGCTCGCCCGCGCCTAAGCTTAGCGCGAGCGAGAATGCTAGAAGCAAAAGCCTCATCTATGCTCTCGTAGGAATTTTTTCTTAGATAGTAGAGCTAACGCCGATAGCAGCGACAGGGCCAGCATCAGCCAAAAGCCAAGAGCCGGATATGAATGGGTAGTAAAATGCGCCACACTGCCGTCGCCAAACGCCGTAGGCATGAAAGGCTTTATTTTAAACGCACCCCAGTCTTGCAGGTTGTGCCCGAACCAATACAGCCAGCCCACGTAGCAGCCGATGAAGATAAGCGGCGCAATGATCGGCAGGATCATAAGCAGAGTCTGCCCCTTGCCGTCGTAGTATAAAAACGCGAGCATTCCTATCGTCGCGATTATGAGATAATACGGCGATAGCGAGTGCTCGAGCGTGCCGCCGCGCCAGACGGGATACATGCCGATATAGTGATTTAGGGTATTCATCTCGCCGACATCACCGCTAAAGCCGTCAACGTGGACGTAAAGTGGAATTCCGTCCGGGAAAGCCTCTTTTGGATAGTTCGGCGCTTCGAGTGAAATTTTCCACACCGGTATGCTAGGAACTCCCACTTCAAATTTATGCTCCAGCATCGCGCCTAGATCGTTTTTAACATCACTAGGAATTAGATGATTTTTATACGATGCTTTCGTATAAAAATTCCATATCGGTGCGGAGTATGCGGGCAGCTGCGAGACGCTGCTAACCTGCCCCGATACGATTTTGCCTTGGACTTTGAAAAATCCGAGCGTAGGGATGGTAAAAGCGACCGTCATAATAAGCAGCGCTAAAATCGCATAAATTTTATATTTTGGCATTTCATCTCCTTTAAATTCTCCCCCTTGCGGGGGAGAGTGGGGCTAGTTAAGACCCGCGTTCTCATCGACCCATTTTAGGTATTCGATGATATCTTTGATCTCTTCGTCTTTCATATGCTGATTTGGCATGCGAAGGTTGAAGTAATTTATCATTGCCTTAACGTAGTCGTCTTTGTAGAATTTAGCAGGGTCTTTGATGAAATCGGCTACCCATTTCTCGCCGTTTTCGTGGCGGAGTAGGACGCCCGTTAGATCAGGACCCGAGCTTACTTGACCGATGACGTGGCAGCCGTTGCAGCCTCCGCGTAGGTAAGCCTTCTCGCCGTTAGATGCAGCCTCGCTCATAGGAGTGGAGAGCTCGCGGATCAGGTTGTTTTTAGCGCGAAGTCCGACATCTGCGGTTTTTACTAGGTACTGCCAAACTTGACCCTCCCAAAGTATAGCGCCGTTCATATCGCCTGCTTTTACCGCGGCGTCTGCCTTGGCTTTGGTTTCAGGAATTTTGCCGTATTGATCCAGCGCGTCATCGACTAAAGCCTTGACCTTAGGATATTTCTCGTAGTTTTTCTCTTTTAAGAATTTAACGACTGATTGAATAACATCGTCGGTGGCTTTATTCGTAGCTACTACCTTGTCGTATTCGGCTTTTAGAGCTTCTGGGCTAAGAGCTTTTAACATAGACGCTTTAGCTGAAGTGTATTTTTTATTCGGATCTTTTACGTATAGATATCCGAACATCTCAAGGTGCAGCGCAGAGCAGAATTCCGTGCAGTAGAAAGGAAATACGCCCTCTTTATCTGCGATGAAATTTACGCTCGCAGTCTTACCCGGCTCAAGCGACATATGCAGATCGTAATCATCAACCGTAAAGCCGTGAGTTTCGTCCTCGGCACGCTCTAAATTTGTCATATAGATCGTTACGTTATCGTCCTTATTAACCTCGATGTGCTCAGGATTAATATGGCTGCGGATCGCAGTGGCATAGACTTTTACGTTTTTGCCGTCGCGCTCGATGCGCTCTTGACCCGCTAACGTCATAGCAGGGTGCTGCTTACCGGTGCGAGAGTTTGTCCCCATAGTATAGGTAGGTTTCGTATGAAGCTTGCTAGCTGCGATAGAAACTACGTCGTGCGGCTCGCCTAGACCGATAGGAAGATCGTAAAGCATCTCCATTTTAGGCCCTGTAATGTCGATCAGCTGGTGGTTTTGCGGATGAAGTGGTCCGATAGGATTAAATCTATCGATCGAAAGCTTATCCAGCGCGATTACGTATTTGCCGACCGGCTTAGAGGATTTACCCTCCATAGAATCGAGGTGGCCGATATTGTAGTGAACGTTGATCCTATCTAAAACCTTTAACGTCTTGTAGTTCCATTTTACGATCTGGCTATCGACGTAAAGCGATGTATAGATTACGCCATCTTGCGAATCGAAGGTGTTATGCAAAGGTCCAAGACCAAGCTCTGCTTGTCCGTGAAGCGTCTTTTGCATATCTAAGATCGGAATTCCGTATGGATCCTTGCCTGCGTATTCTTTTTTATCAATTAGCTCTTTGATCTTTTTGAAATCATAAACGCTAGCGTGAGTATCTAACTTGCCGCCGATAATGATATAGCGGCCATCAGGGCTAACGTCAACGCCGTGAGGGGATTTAGCTTCAGGGATCAAAAATAGCGCTCCCGCTTTTACAGCGGCGTCTATCGTAACTATTCTGTGTCCGTTTACAACCTTGTAGTTTTTGCTGTCTTGAGCAAGCTTTTCTAAAATTTGCCAGTTATAAACGTGCAGGTAGTCAGTATCGTTGCGACTCATACCAGCTTCCATAGGAGGCAGACCCTTTTCGATGCCGCCTGTGTACATTTCGGAGTTGAAGCTATTGGTAAACGCCCAGCCGAAGCTCTCGCCCTTACCTGCGTCGCTTAGATCTTGCATATACGGAGGAAGCTCTAGCGAGAAGGATTTATTTACGTCTATTTTACCTTTATCGTAGTCAAATTTCCATAGCGTTACTGCACCGCGATAAACCGCCTGATACTCCTCGATTGGGTGCCAGTCGTTATCAAAAGGGGCTGCGTATTGGCTGGTTTCGATGACGTATTCGGTATTAGGCGTTACGAAAGAGCCGCCGTGATCGCTTTTGATTACGGGATTTACAACTATTTGAGTGGTTTCGAAATCGGATAAATTTATAACCGCGATTCTTGGGTTCGCCTTATCGTTGATAAAGAGATAATCGCCCACATACTCGCCGTTTTTCTCGCTGAAATTTGGATGGTGAGTATCGCCCCAGTTGATCTCTTTGCCGTTAATAGAGCCCGATCTTAAGACCGCCTTGCTCTCCTCGTCAAAGCCGTATCCCTGCCAAGGCTCCGGGGTAAATACGCCGATATATTTGTAGATCCTCATCGACGGCACGCCGTAAACGATCACCTGTCCGCTTTGACCGCCGGAAGAGAAGACCATATAATCGTCCTTCCGACCGGTCGGCTGATAGGTCTTAGCCGCCGCCAAAACGTCTTTTTCGCTTAAATTTCGTTCTTTCATCACGCGCTCTAAGTCGCTATCTGCGGCACACAGGGCGCTTGCGGCGAACAAAACCGAGCCCAAAAGCACGGGTTTGAAACTTTTTAACATACTAATCCTTTCTTAGAATTTTAAAATTTTACCTGATTTGCTGACTACGAGGATCGCTTCCCCGTCTGCGTACATCGCTAAAAATTCGCTTTTTAAATCCACAACCTCCTTTAATCCTACTTTTTGATTTTCGTAAATTTTATCTTTAGTAGCGATAAACTGCGTGCCGCGGGCGCACACGATGGATTTGATCCAAGAGCCCACGCTTTTGCGCTCGCCGCTTTTTAAATTTATAAAATTCCCCTCTATATCGCCTGCAAATAGCGTCCCGTCGCAGTCTGCAAGCGCAGTGATGATAGAGCCGCTTAAATTTTTATCGCCAGCTTCGGCTGAAATTTCGCTTTGAGTTTTAAGCCCCTCGTCTTGAAATTTTGCGCCTTTGAATTCTAAGCCTTGAAATTCCGCACTCTTTGCGCCGCCAGCTTTTGTTTCGTTTTGCTCGGAGCCTTGCACGATTCTCGTGCTATTAAATTCTGCATCTTTAAATTTCACGCTACCAAGCTCTCCCTGCGCGGCGCGATTAGGCGCTGTATCGATGCCGCTAAATTTAGTCGCGACAAGATCTGCGCTAAAACAGGCTACGCCGTTCCAGCTTGCGACGCAAAGTCCGTTAGCGCCCAGGCTAACGGCATTGATCCTGCCGTAATGAAACGAAATTCCGCGCAGCCCATCTGGGGCGGAATTTCTATTTAAAGATTGCCCGTTCGCGGTGGAATTCTCGCCTGAGGCGTAGCCGCCATCCGCGCTGTTATCAGGGTCTTCGTCTAATCTTATTAGTTGATTTTTATCCACTACCGCGTAAATCGCGTCTTTTGCGGCATAGATCGCATCTATTTGGGCTGTGCCGCTACGCCCCGTCTTAAGCGTGCGTAAAAACTTTAGTCTATCGTTTAGCACCGCGATTTCGGCTCCGCCCCAAGCTAGATAAATTTTGCCGTTTTTAAAATTTAGAGCCGTGATTTCATTATCGCTGTATTTTTGCGCGAACTCCACATCCCATTTAGCAGTATCAAACATCCTAAGCTCGCCGCCACTGCCGCATAAAAGCAGTCGGTGCGAGCTTGCGTCGAATGCGCCCAGACGCAGCGTGGCATTTAGATCAAAGCTGCCAGCTGCTGCCATCTGCGATAAACAAATCAAAAAGGCAATACAAAATTTTATAAAATTCATCTTAATCCGCTCTTTGCGAAATGATACTACTCCAAGGCTTAAAAATCGGTTTAAAGCTTGAGCTATAATGAAATTCTAAGATTTCTTAAAAGTTGCGAAATTCTATGATATAAAAACAGCTCTAAGTGAAATTTTATTTTTCACATTTCGCTATAAATTCTGCTTTAAAATTATAATTTCAGTAAATTTTTATTTTGATAGATTTTTACAATTTGTAACGCTCCTTTAATTTTGTTTAAATAAAAAGTTAGTATAATCGCCAAAGTTTGTTTTAAATTTTACTGAAGGAGAAACTATGGAGTTTCTGACAAGTTTGTCTGAAAGCACTCAATTCTTTTTGCAGCTCATTATAGTCTTGGGCTGTTTGTTTTATGGTGCTAAAAAAGGCGGTATGGCGCTGGGAATTCTAGGCGGTATAGGCTTAGTGATCTTAGTGTTTGGATTTAGATTAGAGCCGGGTAAGCCGGCAGTGGACGTTATTTTAACTATCCTCGCAGTTGTCGTAGCAAGTGCAACGCTACAGGCTACGGGAGGGCTTGATGTAATGCTTCAAATAGCGGAGAAATTGCTTCGTAAGCATCCGAAGATGGTTTGTATCATCGCTCCAACTGTTGCGTGGACGCTTACAATCTTATGCGGAACGGGACACACCGTCTATACGCTGCTTCCGATCATCTATGACGTAGCTATTAAAAATGGGATTCGCCCTGAGCGCCCGATGGCTGCTTCTACGATCTCCTCGCAGCTTGCTATCATCGCTAGCCCCGTTTCGGTTGCCGGCGTTTCGATGGTCGCGATCTTACTAGGTCAAGGCGTGCATATCGAGGGCTTTAGTACGTATTTGGATCTGCTAAAACTCACTATCCCTTCTACTTTCATCGGTATGCTTGCAATCGGAACGTGGTCGATTTTTAGAGGTAAAGATCTAGATAAAGATCCGGAATTTCAAGAAAAGATCAAAGATCCAGAGCAGAAAAAATATATCTACGGCGAAAGCACGACATTGTTAGGTCAAAAGCTTCCTAGGATTAAGTGGATCTGCATGTGGATTTTCTTAGCCACTATTGCGCTAGTTGCGGTTTTAGGTTACGAAAAAAGCTTGCGCCCTGCGTGGACTAAAAATGTCCCGGGCAAATCCGTAGAGATCATCGTCGATAAAAAAACGGTCAAAAATATCACGATTAAAGATGGTCAGGTTATCTCCATGGTAGATGGTGGCAAGGTCGTCTCAAACGTCAAAGAGTCCAAAGCCAAAGATGCGACGAAATTTAATAGCGTCGAAATTTACGACAAAGATAAAAAGCTTACTCAAAGCATCGTCTCTCAAGACGGAAATGTCGTCATCACGACAGGCGATAAGAGCGAGAGCATCGCAAACGCAAGCATTGTCGTAAAAGATACGATGAAAAAGACCACAAATTTAAATATGGTCTTAACCATTCAAATTTTCATGCTTCTTGCAGCATCCATTATGATGATTGTCTCGGGTATCAAAGCGGGCAATATCGCTAAAAATGAAATTTTTCATAGCGGTATGATCGCGCTTGTAGCCATTTATGGAATTTCATGGATGGCGGAGACTATGTTTACCGCTCATATCGAAATGCTTAAAGCGTCGCTAGGTAAGGTCGTTATGGCGTATCCGTGGACATATGTCATCGTTTCGCTTTTGATTAGTAAATTCCTTAACTCTCAAGCAGCAGCGGTTGCTACTTTCGTACCGCTAGCGGTTAGCATCGGTATCGATCCGGGCCTTATTATTGCGTTTGCACCTGCTTGCTACGGATACTATATCCTACCTACCTATCCGAGCGATCTTGCGGCGATCCAGTTCGACCGCTCCGGCACTACGCACATCGGTAAATTCGTCATCAACCACAGCTTCATTTTCCCTGGGCTAATAGGCGTTCTTACTTCATGCGCGATGGGCTTTATCTTCGCTCATATTTACGGCTACTTATAATAGCTATACGCTCGCGAGTTTCATACTCGCGAGCTTTTTTAATTTCAAAATTCTTTAGATTAATGCTCCGCGCCCGCGCAAAGCTAAATCGTTTTAAATAAAATTTACGTTATAATCCCGCCAAATTCCACACAGGAGGCAGATATGCAAATCCCTATCGCATACGGCAAAGATGATCATCTAAGCTTAGAGATAAACGAGAAAAATTTGCTCGGCGTTTTCGATCCAAACCCCGTGGCTAAATTTGACGAAACGGCGCTCATCGCAAACGCTCTAGCAAATCCGATAAATCAAAAAAGCTTTGACGAATTTATTGGGGGCGAGCAAAAGATCGTCGTCATCGTAAACGACGGTACGCGCCCGACGCCGACGGCAAAAATTTTAAAGCAAATTTACCCAAAAATCCGCGAGAAAAATAAAATTTTTATCATCGCCACGGGCTGCCACAGAGAGGGCACGCAGGAAGAATACGAGATGATCTTCGGCAAAGAAATTTACGCGGAGATCAGAGCCAAAAACGAAGTTCACGATCACGACTCCAAGCACGACGAGATGGTGTTTTTAGGAGAGTCCAAAAACGGCACGCAGATGTATCTAAACAAAATCGTGGCCGAGGCGAAAAAAGTGATAGTAATCGGCTCGGTCGAGCCGCACTATTTCGCGGGTTACACGGGCGGCAGAAAGGCCTTTTTGCCGGGCACTGCGTCGTACGAGAGCATCACGCAAAATCACAAGCTCGCACTAAGCTCCGACGCGCAAGCGCTGCGCCTAGAGGGCAACCCCGTGCACGAGGATATGATCGATGCGATGAAGGTGCTCGCGCATATCGACGTTTTTTCGATCCAGACGGTGCTTGACAGCGAGCACGGCGTGTATTACGCAAGCGCGGGCGATTTGAACGACAGCTTTTACGACTGCGTGAAAAAGGCAGACGAGGTGTTTTGCGTAAATATCCCGCGCAAGGCAGATATCGTGATCTCGGTCGCGCCCTATCCGATGGACGTCGATCTCTATCAGGCGCAAAAAGCCCTAGATAACGGCAAACTGGCGCTTGCTGAAGGGGGAATTTTAATAATGGTCGCAAAGTGCCGCACAGGCATCGGGCCAAAGCCGTTTTTTGACCTGATGGCCTCCGCCGACACGCCCAAAAAGGTGCTAGAAAAGATCAGCGCGGGCTTTAAGCTCGGCTATCACAAGGCCGCTAAAATGGCTGAAATCTCGCTCTGGGCGCAGACCTGGGCGGTGAGCGAGCTCAGCGACGATGAGATGCGAGCCGTGCATCTAAAGCCATACCACGACATCCAAAAGGCCGTGGACGACGCGCTCGCGCAAAAGGGTGCGGACGCTAAAATCATCATCCTGCCGTTTGGCTCGATGACGGTGCCTAAGGTTTAAGCTTGGCGAAATTTCTTTACTACGACGCAAGCGCGGGCATTAGCGGCGATATGAATTTAGGCGCGCTGGTGGGGCTCGGAGTGGATTTTGGCTATCTTTGCGCCGAGCTCGAGAAGTTAAATTTAGCCGGCGAATTTAAGCTAGAGCGCAAAAACGTGCTAAAAAACGGCATCGCCGCGACCAAAATCGACGTCGTGCCGCTAAAATCGCAGCCCCACGCGAGAAGCTACGCCGATATCAAGCAAATTTTAGAGGGTTCAAATTTAAGCAAGCGCTGCAAGCAAAGAGCGGGTGCGATATTTCGCACGATCGCCGAGGCCGAGGCCAAAGTCCACGGCACGCAGATAGATCGGGTGCATTTCCACGAGGTCGGCGCTCTCGATTCCATTGTGGATATCATAAGCGTCGCTATTCTGATGGACTACATTCAGCCTAACCATGTGATTTCCAGTGTCGTTTCAGATGGTCACGGTACTATCAGATGTGCACACGGTGTGCTGAGCGTTCCTGTGCCGGCAACATCTGCAATCTACAAAAGTGAGCAGGTTAGGTT
>NZ_CALKTL010000036.1 GCF_937997405.1 uncultured Campylobacter sp.
AAGAGTATAGGCTTGCAACTGGATTTTAGGACTGACCCATTACTAATGCAGTAAGACAATAATGACTTCTTTGTATAGGAATTATATCAAACTGCAATCTTTTAAAATCTATCACAAAAAAAAGTCCATAAACCCTTATAGAGTCTATGGACTTATGCTTTAATAGCGAGCGAGGGTTATGCCTCTGCTGGTGTCTCCTCCGCAGGAGCCTCAGAAGATGTATTCTCAGCAGCCTGTGCTGCAACGGCAGCAGCCTTCTTGTCTGCAACCTTCTTAGCAATAGCCTCGTTAACCTTCTTCTCAGCCTCGAGGTTCTGAGCAGCAGCAGCCTTCTTCGCGTCGAAAAGATGATGTCTGCGTAGCTGATCGTAGCTACTATGCCCGCTTTGCGCGTTGCGGCGTAGGCCTTGGTGATGTAGGTTTGATAAAACAGCCCCAACAGCCCCACAAGCACGGCAAAGAGCCAGCCCTGCGCGTTTGGAATTTTAAATTTGCAAAGCATAAAACTCAGCGCGGGCGCATCTATAAATTCCGCCGCTATCATAAGCGCTGCGGGCATTAGCGTGCCGGCAAGAAGCGCCGAGAGGATGATCGTATCGGAGCTATAGTATTTGCGCAGCCCACGTACGGAGGTAAGCGCCATTGCGGCGAATAATCCGCTTAAAATTCCAAAAACATCGCTCGGCTGTAAGCCAAACTGCGGCTGAATCACCAAAATAATTCCCGCAAATCCGAGACAGACCGAGAACCAGCCCATCGTGCCGAATTTTTCGCCGAGGGTAAAATACGCGATGATCGCCGTCCAAATGGGCGCTGTTTTTTGAAAGGTAAATGCCTCGCCGAGGCTGATGTTGGTGACATTATAAAAAAATACCATCAGCCCCAAAATCCCGATAATGCCGCGAAACGCGAGCGTAAAAGGATGACCGCCTTTGTTTGCGAAGCGTGCCGTACGGGGACGAGCCTTGATTTTATAAAGCAGGATCAAAAGTCCGGGCAGGTTGCGAAAGAGCACGACCTCAAGCGATGAAATTTGCGCGCCCAAAAGCTTGGCAAAAACGCCCGTAAGAGAGTTGTAAAAGCACGCCATCAGCATATAATACACGCTTAGATGGTGCAGCAAGAAGTTGTTGTATTTCATCGCGCCCCTTTAAATTTGCGGAATTATACACGCATAATGATTAAATTTTAATATTCCGCCGCGCCGCCTGCTTTTGCGCGTTTGGACGCGACGGCTCGTTTTTGCAATTCGGCGCTTGTATGCGCAAAGCAGCCAAATTTGCGTAGCTGCGGGCTTTTATGCTTTCGCGCAGTTGCGCCCGTTTTTTGTGTTTTGATCGCTAGCTTTCGTGCTCGGGTTTTGGTCTTTAAATTTTATAAAATTTACGCATCGCCCCGTTCTGCGCCGTCTGAGGCGATGAATCGCGCGCCTTGGCGTCTTTTTACGAGCAGTGTTTTGCTAGTGTCGCGATAAAATTTCGCTAAATTTAGCGCCTAAATTTCATAAAATTTTGCCGCCCGACTTGCGCGAGCGAGCGCGTAGAATTTGGCTTTAATCTATTTTTGGTTATAATCGCGCCAAAAACTACAAGGACGAATGTGAAAAGTTTGATCATCATCGGGCGCCCCAACGTCGGCAAGTCGAGCCTTTTTAACCGCCTAGCGGGCGCTCGTATCGCCATCACGAGCGACGTTGCGGGTACGACGCGCGATACTAATAGAGCCGAAGCCGAAATTTTCGATCGTCGCGTGCGCGTGATCGATTCGGGCGGCTTGGACGACGCCTCCGAGCTGTTTGCGCGCGTGCAGGCTAAGACGCTAAGCGAGGCAAAGAGCGCGGATTTGATAATCTTTATGACGGACGGCAAGCTGCTTCCAAGCGACGATGAGCGGCGGATATTTTTCTCGCTACAGAGACTCGGCAAGCCCATCGCCCTGGCGGTCAATAAGATCGACGGCAAGCGCGACGAGGAGCGCAGCTGGGAGTTTAACGAATTCGGCGTTAAATTTTTCCCGATCTCCGTCTCGCACAACAGCGGCATCGATGAGCTGAAAGAGTGGATCTACGGCTTTTTGGATCCCGCGCCCGCAAGGCAGGACGAGGATGAAATTTTTGATGATTTTATAGAGGGCTTTAACGACGAGGGCGAGCCGAAAGAGGGGCGCGACGAGGAATTTTATGCAGACAAGACCATCGGCGTGGGCATCATCGGGCGGGTAAACGTCGGCAAATCAAGCCTTCTAAACGCGCTTGTCGGCTCGCAGCGTTCGGTCGTGAGCGATTATGCGGGCACGACGATCGATCCGGTGAACGAAAGCACGGAATTTGGGGGGCGCACGCTCGAGTTTATCGATACGGCGGGCATTCGCCGTCGCGGCAAGATCGAGGGCATCGAGCGCTTCGCGCTAAATCGCACCGAAAAAATCTTGCAAAACTCCGACATCGCGCTTTTGGTGCTTGACGCAAGCGAGCCGCTAAACGAGCTGGACGAGCGCATAGCGGGGCTTGCGGCTAAATTTGAACTAGGTCTAATCATAATTTTAAACAAATGGGATCTTTGCGAGCGCGATTACGACGAGTTTTGCCGCGATCTGCGCGATAGGTTTAAATTTCTTTCCTACGCGCCGATCATCAGCGTCAGCGCGACGGACAGGAAGCGGATACATAAAATTTACCCGCTCATTTTGGAGGTTTATTCAAATTTCACGCGCAAGCTCGGCACCGCAAGGATCAATGAAGCGGTAGAGGCCGCGATAAAGGCGCATCCGATACCTCGTGAGCGGGGCAAATCGGTTAAAATTTACTACGCCGCGCAGATCGGCTTTGCGCCGCCGAAGATCGCTCTTGTGATGAACCGCCCGCAAGCGCTGCATTTTAGCTACAAGCGCTATTTGATGAACAGGCTGCGCGCGAGCTTTGCCCTTTTGGGCAGTCCGCTAGTGCTGCTGCCGCGCAAAAAAGGGGAGAGCGATGAAGAGCGGTAAAATCGTGCTCATCGGCTTTATGGGGGTCGGTAAGGGCACGGTAGCACGGGCTCTGGCTGCGCAAAGCGGGATGTTCGCGCTTGATTGCGACGATATGATTGAAAGCTACGCCAATAAAAAGATTGGGCAAATTTTTAAAGAGCAGGGCGAGCAGAGCTTTAGAAAGATGGAGGCGGGTCTTGCAAAATTTTTAGAAAAGTCCGTCCGCTGCGCCGTGATCTCCACGGGCGGCGGTTTTTACGCCGTGAAAAATTTAAATAAAATCGGCACCGTCGTGTATCTGAAATCAAGCTTTGAGGGGATTATTGATCGCTTAAAAAATAGCGAGAACGCGGAGAAAAAATTTGCCAAGCGCCCGCTGTTAGCGGATCTGCAAAAGGCCGCAGCGCTGCACGCTCAAAGAGACGGGGCGTATGAAAAAAAGGCCGACATCGTAATCAACGTCGAAAATAAAAGCGTAAAAAAGATCGTAAAAGAAATTTGCTCCGCCTGCGACGGGCTAAATTTAAAAGGGAAAAAGATGTCTAAGCAGAAGTGCTCTGGCGGCGGCAAAAATTCCAAGCTGCACGGCAAAGAGGGCAAAAGCGATAAGCTTGAAAAGAAAGAGGCGCTAAAGCAAAAGCTGCGCGAGCTACTAGAGGGCTTAGAACGCGAGCAAATTCCAAAGCGGGTGATCGCGTGGCACTTCGATCTTTACGAGCCTTACGCGCTTGAGCTCGCGGGATCGAGCAGCTTTGATGCGGATGACGACGACTGGGCGTGCGAGGACGAGGATGAATTTTATCCGCAAAGCTCGCGCTTGCAGCTTGATTTTTTAAGCGAGCTTTCGTGGCGACAGGTTTTAAAAATGCTCGTGCAGGCTCTGCGCGAGCTGCGAGGGCAGATGCCTAGCGCTAAAATTTTTAAGTGCAAGCACGTCGCCGTAGGCTTTATAGACGGCGATCTGATTTTGATTTAAAGGAGCAATGATGAGAATTTTAACGGGTCTTCAGCCTAGCGGCAAGCTGCATTTGGGCAACTACTTCGCGAGTATCAAGCAGATGGTAGATGCGCAAAACGCGGGCGAGCAGATGTTTATGTTTATCGCAAACTACCATGCGCTCACGTCCGTAAGCGACGGCGCAAAGCTTAAAAACTCCACCTACGAGGCCGCCGCGGCGTTTTTGTCTCTCGGGATCGATCCGAAAAAGACGGTGTTTTGGGTGCAAAGCGACGTGAAAGAGGTGTTGGAGCTTTACTGGATTTTAAGCGGATATGCGCCGATGGGGCTGCTCGAGCGAGCACACGCATACAAAGATAAGATCGCAAAGGGCTTTGAGAGCAAACACGATCTGTTCAGCTACCCCGTGCTGATGGCGGCGGACATCCTGCTATACAGCGCGGAGATCGTGCCCGTGGGCAAGGATCAGATCCAGCATGTCGAGATCGCTCGCGACATCGCGCTTAAATTTAACAACGCCCACGGCGAAATTTTAACTATTCCGCAAGCGCGCGTAAATGATGAAGTAGCGATCGTGCCGGGCACAGACGGCGCGAAGATGAGCAAGAGCTACGGCAATACGATCGATATTTTTGCAGATGCCGCGACGCTAAAGAAGCAAATTTCAAGTATCGTAACGACCTCCGAGCCGCTAGAGGCGCCTAAGCAGTGGCGCGGGTGTAATGTCTATAATATCGCGAAGCTGTTTTTAAGCGAAGCGGAGCAGGCGGAGCTGCAGGCTCGCTACGAGCGCGGAGGCGAGGGGCACGGGCATTTTAAGGCGTATCTAAACGAGCTAGTGCTTAGCTACTTCAAAGACGCGCGAGATAAATTCGAATACTATCAAAGCCACCGCGAAATTTTAGACGAGATGCTAAGGCAGGGCGCGCAAAGAGCGGCTGCGACGGCTGCTTCATTGATGCAAAAGGTTCGCGCCGCCGTGGGGATTTATCGCTAAGGAGAGTGAGATGACGGATTACGCTAGAGAAATTTTATCTGACGGCAAGCTGCTTCGGCAGAAGCTGGAAATTTTCTTGCAAACTCCTAGTAAGGTTGAAATTTACGCACGCGCCTGCGAGAAATTTTTCGCCGCGGGTAAGCAGCGCGAGTTAAATTACGTAAGTACGTGGAGCTGGTGGGGATTTTTCGGCACGCTGTTCTTTTTTCTGTACCGCAAGGAGTATAAATTTGCCGCAATGCTGTTTGCCTTTATAGTGATCTCCTGCTTTATTCCGTTTTTAGACGGGCACGATAGTGCCGTAGGGATCGCAGTCAGCGTTACTAGTGCGGCTATGGCGGAATATTTCGTTTGCTATAGATTTGTCGCGCTATTGGATAAGCAGGACGATGAAGCCCTAAGACGGGGCGGCGGCGTGAATAGATGGGCGATATGGCTCGCGGTAATATTTTACGCTTTTGTCGCGATTGTGTTTGCGCTGATAATTTCAAACGGCGGCAAAGCTTAGTCATTTTAAACGGCTTCCGCGCTCAAAAACGCTAAATTTTAAAAAGGAGTAAGAATGAAAGCGATCGTAACGGTGATCGGTAAGGACAAGGTCGGCATTGTGGCGGGCGTTTCGGCCAAGCTCGCGCAGCTTGGACTAAACATAGACGACATCAGCCAGACGGTTTTGGATGAGTTTTTCACAATGATGGCGGTGGTTTCCAGCGACAAAAAGCAGGACTTTACGGCTCTGCGCGAGGAGCTAAACGAGCTTGGCGAAAAGCTATAAGTAAAGATCAACATCCAAAGCTCGGCGATCTTTGACGCCATGCACAACATCTAAGGCGCCGATATGGACATCAAAAACGTAACCGAAACGATCGCGATGATCGAGGAGCAAAATTTCGACATCCGCACGATCACGATGGGCATCAGCCTGCTTGACTGCATCGATCCCGATATGGGCAAAGCCGCGGAGAAAATTTACGCCAAGATCACCGATAAGGCGCGCGATCTGGTAAAGGTCGGCAATGAAATTTCAGCAGAGCTCGGCATCCCGATCGTAAATAAACGCGTCTGCGTAACGCCTATCGCCATCATCGGCGCGGCGACGAACGCTACTGACTATGTGCCGCTTGCTAAAGCGATGGATAAGGCGGCACAAAAGGTCGGTATCGACTTTATCGGCGGCTTTTCGGCGCTCGTGCAAAAGGGCTACGCAAAGGGCGATAAAATTTTAATCAACTCCATCCCGGCTGCGCTCGCCGCGACGCAAAAGGTCTGCTCGTCGGTAAATATCGGCTCGACCAAAACCGGCATAAATATGAGCGCGGTCGCCGATATGGGGCGCGTGATCAAAGAAACGGCGCGGCTTTCGGATCTTGGTGCGGCAAAGCTAGTCGTGTTTGCCAACGCCGTCGAGGATAATCCCTTCATGGCGGGCGCATTTCACGGCGTGGGCGAGGCAGAAGTCGTCATAAACGTGGGCGTATCGGGCCCCGGCGTCGTTAAGCGCGCGCTTGAGAAGGTGCGCGGGGCGAGCTTTGACGTGGTAGCAGAGACCGTGAAAAAGACGGCGTTTAAGATCACGCGCATTGGACAGCTCGTCGGTCAAATGGCGTCCGAGCGACTGGGCGTGAAATTTGGCATCGTAGATCTCTCGCTAGCCCCAACCCCTGCGGTGGGCGATTCGGTCGCGCGCGTGCTTGAGGAGATGGGGCTGGAGCGCGTCGGCACGCACGGCACTACTGCGGCTTTGGCGCTGCTAAACGATGCGGTCAAAAAGGGCGGAGTAATGGCGTGCAACCAAGTAGGCGGGCTTAGCGGCGCGTTCATCCCCGTCTCCGAAGACGAGGGCATGATCGCCGCGGTGCGCGCAGGATCGCTAAGCTTAGAAAAGCTCGAAGCGATGACTGCGATCTGCTCGGTGGGGCTCGATATGATCGCGATCCCGCAGGATACGCCCGAGCAGACGATCGCCGCGATCATAGCCGACGAGGCCGCGATCGGCGTGATAAATCAAAAAACGACCGCCGTGCGCATCATCCCAAAAGGCAAAGAGGGTGACACGCTGGAGTTTGGCGGGCTTCTGGGCAGCGCGCCCGTGATGAGCGTAAATAAAAACTCATCGGCAGACTTCATCGCTCGCGGCGGCCAGATACCAGCACCCATTCATAGTTTTAAGAATTAAAGCTTAACCCGCTTAAGGAGGAAAAATGAGAGCGTTTGCATTATTTGCAGCGGCTTTGCTTCTAAGCGGCTGCTCCATAATCTCGGCATTTTATAGCAATGAGAAAAAATTCGAGCTGGTGGGCTTGGGGCAAGACGGGGTTTATAGGACTTCGGACGACAGCGCAGATACGCTAATAAAAATAACGTCCGCCCGCACAAAAGAGGGCGAGCCGTATCGTATAATCCACACGCTGGAAATTCCTAAAAATTCTACCCTGACGGATTTTGATAGCAACGATAAAGAGGTATTTAAAATAGACTGCTCCAAGAATCGTTGCTCGCCCGAATATGACAGGGAACCGAAAAGAATCGCCATTTCTTGGCCCGCGCCGAATGGGGGCGGCGTTTTTGACGGCGTCATATATCTAAAAAATTTACGGCTCGTAAAGGCGTATTAAATTTGCGGATTTAAAAGAGCGCAAAATTCTAAGTCGCCGCGATGGAATTTAGCTCTAAATTTTACGCTTGCAGGCGTGGAATTTTGAATTAAAATTTCGGCGCGGAATTTCGCTTTTAAATTTTACGGCGTGAAATTTTACGGTGCGCTGTCTCTACGGCGCGCGATCCCCGCGGCAC
>NZ_CALKTL010000037.1 GCF_937997405.1 uncultured Campylobacter sp.
GCCGCCGTGGCGGGTCGCGATCACCGGGCAGTTGAGCGCTATCGCCTCAGCCATCGAGCGCCCAAAGCTCTCGGGCTTGCTTGAAGCGCTTACCGTGACCGACGAGAGCGAGTAAATCTCGGCTACCTTGCTCTGCGAACCTGCAAAAATTACGCGCTCGCAGAGACCAAGCCCCTCTACGAGCGATTTTAGCTCGGAAAAATACTCGTCGCGGCCCGCTCCCACGCCGCCTACGATCAAAATTTTAAGCTTTTGTTCGCTCGCCAAAGCTGCGGCGCGGATCAGGGTTTTGTAATCCTTAATCTGCGTGATACGCCCAACGCCCGAGACGATGAAATCATCCTGCGCGAGGTTAAAATTCTGCCGAAATTCCGCGATGAAGCGCTCATCTAAATTTTTGGGATTAAATTTTTCTAGATCGATACCGCGCGGAATGATCGTGATCTTGGCTGCATCCGTGCCGTAGCTTCGCACCACGTGATCGCGCGTATAGCCGCTAGGACAGATGATCGCGTCCGCATCGGTCATAATCTTGCTGTAGAAATTTACGGAATTTATCCCATGCACGGTGCTTACGATCTTTGCACGCGGTTGAGCAAATTTAACCAGCCACGCCGGCACGCGGGAGCGGACATGCACGATGTCGGGAGCGATCTCGCTTAAAATTTTACGCAGCTTTAAGACGCGCGACGGAACGCTTAGGATATTTTTGGAGCAAACATCGAGCTGTATGTGCACGCCGCCCTCGTTTTCTATCTTTGGCGCCAATTTGCCGCCGTTACTGATAACGAAATTTTCGATGCCGCGCCGCGCAAACTCTCTATTTAGCTCGACTACGCCGCGCTCGACTCCGCCTTCGTTCAGCTCGGGCAGGATTTGCACGACCCTCATATTTTTATCTCCCTCACAAACGCCCCAAGATCGTACTTCGCAGTCTTTTTTAGCGCTTCATCGTAGCGCCTAGCATACCCCGTAGAAACGAGAGCATTTATAAAATCGTCAAATTTATTATGAGCGTCTTTGCGTTTTAAACTCAAAATAGCCACGTTCGCGCTCCCGTTAGATGCAGCCTCGCTTATCATCGAGACACTGTCCTCGCTGATAAAGACCCACTCGCACTGCGCCAAAAAATCGCCGATCGGATTTACGGGCTCGCGGCTATAAATCACGCTGTAATCCCAACTGAGCTTTTCTAGTGCACTCTCGGTAGCCCGCGGCGTGCGCGGAGAGGTCGTTAGCGCAAACTCGCAGTCCGCAAACTGCGCCCTTACGCCCTCTATCTGCTTTAAAATTTCATCCCCCATCTCAAAGCAGGAATTCGGCCCGCCAATGATAAATCCGATGGATTTGCGCTGCGGCCTATACAGCCCCTGCGGGTGCGAAAAGCTAAGCGAGACGGGCGAAATTTTAAGATTTGCGCGCGGCTCTGGGCGATCGTGCGCGCCTGCAATGATGACGCTAAAATCCTTGCGGTAGCCCTTCGGATACATCAATGCGACGCTCGGCTTTGCGTATCTGCGCGCGTAAAATTTTAGCGCGTAATAGGTCGTAGAGCCCGCTCCTACGAACAGATCAAAATCTGCGAAATTTAAATTGCGATCCGCCACGGCGTCTGAATTGGTGCCATTCGGCGCGGCGTCTAAATTTACGCTATTTTGCGAGGCGGAGCTATTTAAAGCGGGACTATTTAAATTTGATCCGTTTTTGAGGTCCGCCGCCGTGCCATTCCCGCCAAGATCGCACTTAAAAATTTTAAAATAAAGCCCGAAAAAATCAAGCGCGTAGGAGCAGAGTTTAAGAAGCTTGTTTGAGTAAGCGATCTTGCAAATGCAAAAATCAAACTCCCTTAACTCGCAAAATGCGATGCTTTGGTTCTCATGCCCCTTGCGACCGTCGCTTAAGATGAGCGCTTTGCGATGCGAATTTTTTTGGGCTGGCGGATTTGCAGCGGAGTTTTCGCTGTTTAAATTTAACGACCCGCCGCCTTCGACGCGCCCAACCATTCGCGCGCTCAGCTTCCTTCCTGCGTCACTCC
>NZ_CALKTL010000038.1 GCF_937997405.1 uncultured Campylobacter sp.
GGCTTGCACTCAAACGGCTTCTCGCTCGCTCGCAAAGTAGTCGCCGAACTGGGGCTAAAATTTGACGACAAGATAGGCGATCGCGCGCTCATCGACGTGCTTTTGCGGCCGACCAGGATTTACGTCGGAGAGTTTTTAAATTTAAAAGACAAGATCCACGCACTCGCGCACATCACGGGCGGGGGTATCGTGGAAAACTTGCCGCGAGTATTTCCGGAGGAGCTGGGTGCAAAGATCGAGCATACAGCGATCCGCACGCCCGAAATCTTTAAAATCATCGCACAAAAGGTGGAACCATCAGAGATGATGAGGACATTTAATATGGGCGTTGGTATGATCGTCGTAGCTCCGAAAGAAAACGCGGACTTCGTGCTGGCAAACACCGATGGCTACGTTATCGGCGAGATCGTAAAAGGCGGGGGCGTGCAGCTGGTGTAAATTTTAAGCGGTAAAATTTGCCGCTTTTTGCCAAGGCAGAATTTATGTTTAGACTAAATTTTAAAGCAGGTATCGTGACCGCTTCCAAAAACAGCGCCGAAAATTATTATATGATAGGCCTTGCGGACGATAAGTACGACTATAAAAACTATCTGCTTTTCCAAAGACCCATCAAGCTCGGGCGGTATGAGGACGCAGACTCACCGCACAACGGCTTATACGCCAAGTGTAGGCGACGTATGTTTAACGGCTGCAAAGCAGTGAAAATAACTAGCGAGCTTATCGTTTTTGAGGTCCAAGATAGCGTCATCACCGTGGATATCCGTGGCGTTAAAATTCCTAAACGCTTCATGCAGTATTACAAAGAAATTTTCGGCGATCTACTTAGCATCGAGGGATAAATTTAAATGCACCAGCGGCACGCAAAAGCAAATTTCGCAATCACAAATATAAAGCCGAGATTAAAATTTAACGAGCGAATTTTTAGATAGCGCAGGATAAGAGCGTTTAAGCAAAGCCATTAAACGCGGCAAAACTTCGCGCTGGAGTAAAATTTATTGCGAGACTTGCGCATCAAATTTGGCGCAAGTATTATGTGGCAAAATTTACCCTTCCAAACATAGCTAAATTTTGCGTTCGATTCGCAGTCGTCTGCGCTTTAAATTTAGATGCGCCACTATCGCCTCTGCCCTCTTACAGCGAGCCTCGCGGACTTAAAGGATACAAGGCGATCATCTCGCTATCCGCGCAGCCGATTATTTTTTAGGAAGGCTAATCGCTAGCGCACCCACACTGCCGCCTGCTTTTCGGAAAAGGGCGATCGCTCGCCCTTTCTGTTTAAATTTTATCTATGAGCTCGCGCCTTATTTTGCAAAATCTAAAATTTTAGCGATATTTTCGCGGCTGTAGAGCTCCGCCATATTCCACACTTTGGCGTTTGTCGCGGCTACGTCTATGACCTCATCTAGCACCTTGCCTTCGATGCCGAGCTGTGCGAGATTAGTCGGCGTACCGATCTTATCAAACCACGCTTTAAGCGCCGCTGTGCCATCATCTGCGCTTTTAAGGCCGAAAATTTCACGAGCAAAACGCTCAAACGCGCTTAAATTCCTATCCTTATACCACCTCATCCACGCAGGCATTACCACGCTAAGACCGGCTCCGTGCGCGCAGTCCACGACCGCGCTCATCGCATGCTCGATCATATGATTCGGATAGCCGAAGCCGCCTACGCCCACGTAGGTTAGTCCGTTTAGCGCCATCGTCGCAGCCCACGCAAACTCGGCGCGTGCATCGTAATCGCTCGGATCTGCAAGCAGAGCTTCAGTCGTGCGGATGACGGTTTTGATATTAGCTTCGATATAGGCTCGCACGATCTCCGGATGGACGCTAGCGGTAAAATACCCCTCGATGCTGTGCGCGATGATGTCGCTCGCGCTATATACGAGATACTCGCGGCTGACGGTTGCTTGCAGCTGCGGGTTTATGACCGAGACCTTTGGGTATAGACACGGCGCGCTGATCGCGTATTTTTGTTTGGTCTGCTCCTTGGTCACCACGCCGCCGCAGTTCATCTCCGAGCCCGTCGCGGCAAGGGTGATGATGTCAAAAATTTTAAGCGCGGCGCTAGGATTTTTGCCGGTGAAAAAATCCCACACGTCGCCTTCATAGCAGGCGCCTGCGGCTACGGCTTTTGCGGAATCCAGCACGCTTCCGCCACCCACAGCGAGCACGCTATCGGCGCCAAATTCTTTGGCGAGCTTGATCGCTTCGTTTACCTTGCTTAGCACGGGATTTGATTTTATGCCACCAAGCTGCACAAATTCTATACCGTTTGCCTTTAAGCTGCCCTCCACAGCGTCCATCAAACCGCTCTTTCGCACGCGCTCGCTGCCGTATAGCACGAGAGCTTTTTTCGCACCGGATTCCTTCATATACTGCCCGATATACTTTTCTTTATCCCTGCCGAATTCTATCCTCACGGGGTTGCAAAAACTAAAATTTGTCATCTTCTCTCCTTTAAATAAAGTTGGCTAAATTATAGCCTTTTTTAAAATTTTGCGGTAGCACGATAGTTCAAATTCCTTGCTTAATCGTGCAAATGTAAGTGTAATCTGCATAAATTTAAAGGAGCGAGCATAAACGAAGTAGATAAAATTTTAAAAGACGCTACAAAGATCGCGGACGAGCTATATCCAGCCTACGGACACGTTCAGACGCCTATGCAAGCGCTTAGCTTCTACTGCCAAAGCGAGCCCTCAGACTTTCGTGAGTATCTACGAACCTAGCGCGTGCTTGTGCCTGCGCGGCGGTAAAATGGTAGAATTTAGCGGCAAGCAGTATCTCTACGATACGCAAAAATTCCTACTTTGTGCAAGCTACTTGCCGATTTTGGGGCAAGTAGAGCACTGCTCGTTTCTATCGGTAAGCATTAAATTTCAAAGCGAGGATATTCTTAAAGCGCTCAAGGAGATAGAAGGGCAGAGCCGCGCGGGCAGACTTCTGTGGCTTGTATAATTTGCGGCGCCGTTTTTTCGCGCTTTGCTCTAAACATCGGGCGAAATTTTACTCTCCGATGTGATCTGCGGCGCAGATTTTGCGCGAGGCCAAAATTTGTATCCCGCACCCCGCCGCTGTTTTACTCGCGCTCGCAGTACCGCTTTGCTCGTATCGCATGCTGCTACGCAAAGCAAGAAAGCGGATATTTCGCGGCGCTTTTGTCCGTGAGCGCAGCGAGGAAAAGAGCGATAAATTCCTCAAAGCTTTGCGCGATGACCAGGGCATCCTCATAAATCGGTTCTGCGCCGAATACGATCTTGCCCGCGTCCGCGCCCTGCGTGAGGATGCCCGCGAAGCAGCGTTCGCCTCTGACCGAAAACAAAAACGGCAAGCACCCGCTCCAAAACGCACTCACGGCGGCTCTTTGCGCATCGTTAGCCGCGCACTCCAGGCTGTCTTTTTCAAAATCTTCGTAGCAAAATTCCGTCTCGTCCGAGCTCGGTGACGCATAATCCCTGGCGGATACGAACCAAACGGCGTCCGCAGCGTCGCTCAAAATTTCAAAAGAGCAAACGAAGCGGTAAAAATCTTCGCTTAAATTTTTAAATCTGCCGCCCAAAAATTCGCTTCGCGGCGGGCAAATTTCATCCCTGCGCCGTATCTGCCAGCCGTTTTGCGCCAGCACGTCCATAAGTTCGTTAAAAATCATCTCGCCTCCCGTAATTTGGCGCCGATTATAGCATTTTGCTCGGCGTAGCGGTGAAATGCGGCTAAATTTATAAAATTTTGCCTGTCCGCCGCGCATAAAAAGAGAAATTTTGCGCGAAATTTTAAAAATTCGGCTAAAAATAAAATGGCGTTTCCAAATCGCCGCTAAATTTAGGCTTGGCAGAGGGCGTAAGCCGCAGATGAAAAACGGGCGTATCGCTTAAAATGTAATGCTGGAGCGTTAATAATTCCCGAAATTCCAAATTTGCCAGAAAATAAGACGTTTATCGTGGTAGATGAAAATCCAAGAGAAATAATGCCAATCTTGTTAAATTACTTTAAGCCTAAAATAAAGCCTTTTGAAAAAGCAATAGAAGATTCAGCAGTGATAGATAAAACAGCAAATATTTCAAAAATTAATACGTACATAGGTCATAATGTAAAAATAGGAAAAAATGTTGTTATTTATCCAAATGTTTCAATCTTTGAAGGTACAGAAATTGGTGATGGGACAATTGTATATCCAAATGTTACAATCAGAGAATTTTGTAAAATTGGAAAAAGATGTATTTTTCAGCCAGGAGCAGTAATTGGTTCAGATGGATTTGGTTATATAAAAGTAAAAGGGAACAATGTAAAAATAGAGCAAATTCGAAATGTAATTTTAGAAGATGAAGTAGAAATAGGAGCAAATACTTGTGTTGACAGAGGAGCAATTGGCGATACGATAATAAAGAAAGGAACTAAAATCGACACTTTAGTTCATATCGCTCACAATGACATAATAGGGTCAAATTGTTTTATAATAGCACAAGTGGGAATTTCTGGAAGCGTAGAAGTTGGAAATAATACAATTCTTGCAGG
>NZ_CALKTL010000039.1 GCF_937997405.1 uncultured Campylobacter sp.
ATTGACTTTATAGCCATTAGTAAAATTATTTAGCAACTTACCATTTGCCATATCTCTTTCAAGTTCTTTAATTATAGCATTATAAGCTTGTTATTGATTATTTTTAAATTTATTTAAAAAATCATCTAATTTATGCTCTTTTTTGTTAAAGATGTGATTTAATTTATTAGCTTCTTTATCGTCGTCATCCTCCGGAGGTAATGGTGCAGGGGCAGGAGTTTATACTTGCTCTCGGCGTAAAATTCCACTCCTTAAATTCCGCGAGCCCTAAAATTTAAGCCAAAAAAGCTATAATTGCGCTCGGGTGTGGCGTGCGGTCGCTCCGCAAGGAGAGGAAAGTCCGAGCTGCGATAAGACAAGGTTGCGTCTAACGGACGCCGGGGGTAACCCTAGGGAAAGTACAACAGAAAGCAAACCGCCGCGCAAGCGGTAAGGGTGAAAGGGCGGGGTAAGAGCCCACCGCGCGCGTGGAGACACGGGCGGCAATGCAAACCCAACCTGCAGCAAGAACGGGTGGTTTCGTCTTATATTCGAACCGTTCGCTCGAACCGATTTGCAAAAATCGGTCTAGATAAATGACCGCTGTAACGGAACTCGGCTTATAACCACACCTCTTTTTACACCGAATTTATTTGCTTGGAATAAGGAAAAAATTTTGAAAAGCTTAATTTTATGCGGCGCGTTTTGCGCCATCGTTTTAGGGCTCGGAGGCTGCGCGAGTGCAGGTCCTGATAAGTCAGTAATCTTGCAAGGCGACGCCCATGATCGTGCCTGTGCGGAGGTTTATGGGCGCTACAAAGAGCTAGAAGCGAAGCTTTTGGCGGTAGAGGATCGATACGCAAACCCAAGCGTTGCAAACGATTATATACAGACTTACGACGAGTACGAGCGCACCATTGCCTACTACAACGAAAATTGCGCGACCGATAAATAGGCGGCGCAGACTGAGCGTGATTTGGTATAAGTGTGGCGCGGCGCAGCAGCGCAAAATGCTCAAAATTTTATAAAATCTCTAAAAACTATTGAAAATTTTATGCGAAACAAAAAGCATTTAAAATTTATTACGTACGCTTGGCTCTAGCGATACAAAGTCGCGGCACGGCGTATATCGGCGGTGCTTATTTGTGCCCGCATTTAGCTTAGCACGCCAAATTTGCTGTAATCGTATAACGACGTCACATACTCGCGCATTGGCTAAGGAACGCGCAATTTATTAATCGAATCGGCGCTAAGCCGTGGAATTTTGCTCAAAAATTCCGTCGCGTGGATTTGATTAGCGTCTAGGCGCTTGGATCGATCGTAAAATCAGGTCTCAAAAATCCTGTTACTCGGTTTTGACCTGCTGCGCGATTTTCGCGGCATATAAAGGCGGTAAAACGAGATCGTTAGGGTAGCTTTAAGGTACAGCGATTTTTTCGCTTGCGTATGCGGTTTTGAGGCGCTTGGTAATTTCGATTTACTCGCAGAATTTTCATATGCGCAGTTTTTCGAGACTATAGCAGCGAGATTTTTTGGGTTTTTAGCACGAAGGTATTTGGCGAATTTGCAGTGCTATGGCTTTGATTTTTGTCGAGAAATTTTAGAATTTTACGATTTCGCAAGAGAATTTTGTGTGTTTTGGCGCCGCGTCGAACTTAAAATTTCATCTTGCCGCCGCGTAAGATTGCGCGTCTAATCTTTTCGTATTTTTAAATACGGCATCCGTTTTGAGATTCGCGTCCGTTTTTGAAATTTTACTCCGAATAAACGCCGAATTGCCCGCGATAATTTTAGAAAGCCGCGCAAGCCTGTAATGCAAAAGCTAAAGCTTTATAAGAGGCGGAGCTTAAGGCGCCTTTACTGATAATCTAGCCGCACAAAATTCCGCCGCGTTATAAGCTTGCTAAAGTACTCCAAGCCGCATTGTGCACGACGGTTTGCTCGCCTCATAGCTCGCTAAAACGCTCAAAGCGGGCTTTTAGAGATTTTGCATTTTTGTTTAAAAGCTCCGCTTGCGCGGCGAGCTTATCTGCGTATGTTTGAAGCGCCGTCGCATACTTAGCATGCGCCTCAAAGTCCGATTTTAGCGCGTAAATTTCATCTTTTACCGATTTGATATTTTGCGCGAGCGCCTCGTCTTTTACGAAGGTGCGGATCGTGCCTAAAAGCGCCAGCAGCGTCGTGGGCGATGCCGCAAAAATGCCGATTTGCGCGCAGTATTCAAGTACCTGCGGCAGCTTCTCGCAGACATAGACGAAAACCGCCTCACTCGGCACGAATAGCACCGCAAACTCCGTGCTAAGAGGCGGTATGATGTATTTTTCCGCGATATCTGCGGCGTGCTTTTTCATATCTACGGCGAGTTGCTTATCTGCACTAGCAAGCGCTGCGGCGTCGTTTGAGGCGGAGGCAGTGACGATCTTTTCATAGCTTTGAAGTGGGAATTTTGAGTCGATGCAAAGAATTTTTTCTTTTGCGATATGTAGCGCGCAGTCTGCGACCTTGCCGTTTGGTAGATGCTTTTGCAGCTCGTAAAACGCGGCGTTTTGCCCATAAATCATCGATAAAATTCTCTCTAATCGGTACTCGCCGAAGTTGCCGCGTAGTTTGACATTACCTAAAATCGAGTTTAGCCTTGCGATTTCGTCACGCACCTGAAGCGAAGTTTTATTTTGCTCGCTCATTCGCGCTAGATTTTCCGCTATGTCCTTAAAGCCACGATCTAGCGAGCTTAAATTCTCGCTAAGTGCGCTGTTTTGGCGATGCAAGCCCTCGCCAAGGGATCTATTAAGATAATAGAGCTTATCGTTAAAGCCGTCGTTTAGGCTTTGATTTAGCTTAAAAAGCTCGGCACTTGCTCTCGCACTTTGAGCCGTAAGCCTTTCACTTAAAAGCTCGCTAAGCGCGGAGTTTGCATCGCTTATGCGGCGGTTTTGCAGCACGAGCGCGATTAGCAGGGCAAGCACTAGTGCAGCAAAAAACGCAAACGCCGCGAGCACAATCCCGTCAGCGTCCATTTTCTTGCACGCTTTGTGGATCTAAAATTTCATTTTTATAGCGTAGATATTCGATGTCGTTGTTAAGCGCGCGATTTTCCTCAAGCAAAACCTCGTGTTTGGTGCGAAGCGCGGCGATGTCGCGGCTGATGTAATAAATTTCGTTGCGGATGTAAATCGCCGGCACCGTCAGCAAAAACGCAAATCCGATCAGCAGATAAACGACTAAAAGCTGATAAAGCGTGAGATTTTTCTCCTTTTTTTTCTCGGCGTCGTAGTTGCGTAGTAGCTCGTCTTGTGCGCCCGCGAAACTGCCGTAACCGCGTCCTGCAGCAAGGCTTGCATAATCATGCGCGCCCATATCTGCGTAATTTTGATTTTGCGTGCCTGTAAAGTTCGAACCCACAAACGCCGCATAATCCACCTTGCCGGTAAAATTGGCACCTACAAAATCGCCGTAGCTCGCTCCGCTGGAATTATCGCTGCCGCGAGCGGCTGAAAGATTTGCGTCGCCACGTCCTTTGAATTTTACTTTGCTGTTTTTATTAAATTTTGTTCCGCCGCTTTCGGAATTTAGGTAGTTTTGGGTGCTTGTAAAGCCTGAACTTTCGAATTCCAAGCCGGTAAAATCGTCGTAACCGCCCGCTGCGCCCGCGTAGTTTCGTTTTACGGAAAGATCCGCGGCAAGCTTATCCTCTAGCTCCTCATCCGTCAGATCCTCCATAGCTCGTCTTTTCGCAAGCTCTATACCCGCTAGATCAGATGTTCCTGCGAAGTCGTGCCCGTCATCGTCGTCGGCAAAATATTCATATTTGTTCATTTAAAATCTCCATAAATTTAAAACCACGATCTTATCTTTACTCGCCGCCAAGGCGCCTGCGTCAAGATAAATTCAGCTCGAAGCCCGCAGCTCGCGTGTACCCAGCAATGAGCCGTTAAGGTAAAATTTAAAAGTCAAAGTTACGGGCAAAATTCTTCTTTGCAATTTTACCTCGGTAAATGGAATTTTATCTTAACTCGCCAAATTCTATCTCGGCCAGCAAAATCAAAATTTTACTTTAGCGGGCTATTTTTGTTAATTTTGCTCGCTCTTTTCACGATACTGTATAGCAGCAGAAGCTTCAAAAGAAGCATCGTGTTAATTTTGCTCGTTTTTTGCACCACAGGCTTACGAAAATTCGCTTTGGTGGGTAAAAATCGAGCTCACTTTACCAAGATTGACTATTTATAAAATTTTGTCAAATAATCTGAAAAACCGCTTAAAATTTTTATCACATCTTTTACACAACTTAAAACGTTAAGTATAGATATTTATTTGCAAGATAAGCTCTATCGCCTAAAATGGCGATGAAATCAACGGCTCGCCTACAAAATTTCTTTAAAGCAAAGAATGAGATTCGACGTTACGCCGCTTGCTTTAGGCGCCAAATTTTAACTCTCACTCTGTTTTGTATCTATGCTGCCACTTAGTTTTTAAAATATGCAGCAGTCAATAAATCTCATAAAATTATACATTAAATTTAGCGTAAAATTCAACGTTAAACTTTTTGTTAAATTTTATGATTTAGCTATTAGGTGTCCAAAAAAAAACACCGAAAATATTATAAATTCTAAAGCGAATCTTTGTAAGCTGGATTTTAAAATTCCATAAAATTTTAAAATTTAATGCCTGCAAATCTATAAATTTTACAAAATTTCGTCAAAATTTAAAATTCATAGCAAGCAAAGACGGTTATTTCAGCCAAAAAATTCTTAGCTTTGCGCTCGCTGCTCGCGAGTTTTGCGCAAGCTCTTGCGCGTCCGCTATTATAGGGCTTTTGGTTAGGATTTTGCCTAACGAATGCCCGCCGCCGCATTCGCAGCGCATAAACTCGCTAGGGCAGACGCAATCGCGCTCCCACGCCCTAAATCGCTCCTTTACTATGCGGTCTTCAAGCGAATGGAATGAAATTATAGCGACAATTGCATTAGTTAGAATTGAATCGCGCGATTTTTGCTCAATGAGCGTGAGCAGGCGCTTTAGCTCGCCAAGCTCGTTATTTACCTCGATGCGGATCGCCTGAAATGCTAGCGTAGCCGTGCTGATGCTGCGCCCCTTAACGGGCTTCGTTCCGATTAAATTTGCCAAAGCTTTGGCGCTTGTTAGTGGTGCGTTAGCCCGTGCAGTAGCTATTTTAGCAGCGATTGCGTTAGCATTTGTTAGCTCGCCGTATTCGCGAAAAATGCGCGCGAGTTCAGCTTGTGAGTAGCTGTTTACGACATACGCCGCATCTAGCGCTGCGCTCTCATCCATTCGCATATCCAACGCGTCGCTTTTAGTGGAAAAGCCGCGGCAGTTTTTATCCAGCTGAAGAGATGAAACGCCGATGTCGGCTAATATCCCGCGAACTGCGCGGAGCTTTTGCTCGGGCAGAATTTCTAAAATTTCGCTAAATTTTGCTTTGTGAATTTCTATGCAATCTTTAAATTTACTGAGCCGCTCGCGCGAAAATTCTATCGCTTCGGCATCTCTGTCGCAAGCGATGAGTTTAAGGCGCGGATTAGCGGTCAAAATGCCCTCGCTGTGCCCTCCGTAGCCTAGCGTGCAGTCGATAACATAGCCGTCTTCAAGCTGCGAAAATGCGGCGATCGTTTGCGAAAAAAGAACGGGAATATGTGGAGCTTGCACTTAAATTTATCCTTTTGAAATTTCTAATCCTATATAATAGCGAAATTTTTTACAAAGGCGAGAGATGGACGAGTATTATTATGAAATTTTACGCAAAATTTCGCTTTCGATGTTTAGAGATAGGCTTTTTGGGATCTTTCACGGCTCGATTTCAGCAAAAATTAAAGAAAATCAATTTTTGATCAACAAAAAAGACGCGATTTTCGATAGCCTGGATAGGGGTGATTTTATAACGCTATTTTCAAAAAAAGACTACCGCTGGCAGGATGCTAGCATCGATAGTGACATACATATAAATATCTATAAAAATATCAAAGAGGCGAAATTCGTAACCTACGCGACACCACCATATCTCGTCGCATATACGCTGGAGCATGATTTTATTTTGCCGCGAGATTACTTTGGGGCGAGTAAATTTAAACGCATTGAAATTTACGATCCTAAGAACTACGACGACTGGCACGAGCGCGCGCCGTACGAAATTTGTAACTATATGATAAATGAAAATAGCGATATAATGGTGATTCGTGGCTATGGGGTTTTTGCCTATGCAAGGAGCGCGCAGCAAATGGCGAAAAAAATAGCGATTTTAGAAATGAGTTCAAAGCTGCTTTTGCTAAGCTAAGATTAATGTATACTAAATCGTTTACTAACGCGTTATAATTCGCTAAAAATGCCTATTTTTCAGCCTTACATAAGGTTTTATCTGTATAATTACTAACAAAAAATTTCTTTAGTTAGCTATTTAAGGATTTAGATGATAGAATGGATGCAAAAGCATAAGAAGTCGCTTATACCGACGATCTGGATAAGCACGATAGCTTTCGTGGGCGCAGGCTTCGTCGGCTGGGGCGCATATGATATGAATGCTAACCGCGCAGGCTCAATTGCTAGAGTAGGGCAGATTTCCATAACCAATCAAGAACTAAACACAAAATACTCCGAACTATACAACAGGCTGAGTGCTATGAGCGATGGGCAATTTACTCAAGAACAAGCCAAAAATATGCATCTAGATCAGATCGCAGTAGATCAGTTAATTGGCGAAGCGTATTTTCTAAATTTTGCTAAAGACTTAGGCGTTCAGGCCAGTGATAAAGATGTGGCGGAATTTGTGCTAAACTCGCCGAATTTTCAGGAAAACGGTGCATTTAGTAAAGAACTTTACGATAATGTCGTAAGGAATTCAGGACTAACTAAAAAGGAATTTGAGCGCAATCTACAAAAGGTCTTAACTTTAGAAAAGCTCGGCAAAGCGCTAAAAATAACGCCTAGCCCTAAGATCGTAGAAGTATTCGCAGCATCGCAGCTGATGCAGGATAAGGTTTCTGCAGAGATAATCTACGCCGATGCTAACGTCACTTTTAGCGACGACGAGCTAAAGAAATTTTGGGAAGGCGAGAAATCGCACTTTATGACAGAGAAAAAATATAATCTAGGGGCCTATTTCGTAGCGCCTAGCAATGCGGATGTAAACGAAACGGAGCTAGGTGAATTTTACGAAGAGCACAGAGGCGAGTATAGAAGCCTGGATGATAAATTATTGGATTTTGCAGAAGCCAAACCTAATGTCTTAAAAGATTACCGCATGGATCAGGTTAAAAAAGACGCTACAAAGGATTATCTGGAGATCAAAAAAGGCAAGCTCGATACTAATGAAACTATAGTTGCTACGGCTAGCAATTTTC
>NZ_CALKTL010000040.1 GCF_937997405.1 uncultured Campylobacter sp.
CAAAGAACAAATTAACAAAATTCCAAGAGCTATCAGCCAAAACAGATCATCCATCTTTTTTACGACTATCGGTTCTTTGTCGTAATCTCTGGCTTTTTGTTCATTATAATTTTCCATTATTTCAAGCCCCTTTTTAAAACAGATCTAAATTTATAATAACTTAATTTGATGAAAACCTTTTATACGCGTTGCCTGGCTCTTCCTTAGCGACCTCTTCTCTTTTCATTTTGTCCTCCTCATTAGATAAACAAGTAATCTTTCTTAACGTTATTTATATTTACGTTTTTCAGCAAAAAATATTCTTTAATTTCATCATAAATTTTTTGATTATAGAGATAAACGAGATAATATCTTGGATAAACGGGTTTGTTCCTAAACCATCTGCCATATGAGGGGCGTGCGATCCTAATAAACGGTAAAATTCTAAACCCTTTTAAATTTCTATTTATAAACAGATAAAGTATTAAATTTAATAAAAATCCGAATAAATATGTAAAGAATATCGCTATAAAAAATATATTCCACCATGTTACGCACATAAAAATAGCGATAAAGTACAAAAATATCTTTTCAGATTTTCCTATCTCATATAAACTTGCCAAAATTCCGATAGAGAAATTTAAAGATAAAGCGTTTTCATCAATTTCGCAGCGTTTTTCAACTAAGTCGTCGCTAATAAATTCTATATATTTGTTTGTGAATTTTATCTCTTGTCTAGGGCGGATTATGGTAAATATGGATATTATAACCGTAGATAGTAAAATAATGAATAAAATAGCAAAATACTGAACTATGTCAATATCATCATGATTTATAAAATCTATAATTAAAAATGCATGTAGCGTAGAGATCGGCAATAATAGGACTAAAAACGAATATACAAAAAATTTTTCATAATTTTTGATTACTATCGGATCTTTGTCGTAATCTCTGGCTTTAGAATTCTGCCGTAAGGCGTCGCTGTCATCCAAGATAAAATTTTGCGGCTCTGCGCTGTTTTCACGGGCAGAATTCTGATCCGCTTCGGTTTCTAATTCGGTTTCTAAATTTAAAGCGTCAGGATCGGATTTTAGGGTTTCAAAATTTGAAGCTTCGGAATTCATGGATTCAAAATTCGAAACTTCAAAATTAAAGGTTTCGGAATTCTGGATTTCAGAATTTGGGGCTTTAAAATTTTCGCCGTTAGAATTTTGTTCCGAACCCCGCTTCGGCTCCTGATGCTGCTTTTGTAGTAGCTTTTTTAATTCCTCAAGCCTGCTTTGATCCATTTGCCGCCTTTAAATTTGATGGACGCGCTATTTTATATCCTCGCCGCTTAAAGCTCATTAAATTCCACCGCGCGTCCGCTGCGCGCAGTCCAATCAAAATTTAGCCCTCGTATCTTTGCAGCGATTTTTTATATGTTTTTGCCGCAGCGCAGCCCGCGCTCAGATATGCCTCAAACTCCTCGCTGGTAAGCCTACGCGGCTCATTCGCAAGCTTCGCCGCGCCGCTTGGTGTATTTGCATCCAGATTCGCTTCATTTACGATCTCGCCCCGTCGGATTCGGTTGCTAAAGCCCGCTGCATGCGCTATTTGCGGCACACGCTTTAAAGAGAAGTTTAAATTTTGCGTTTGCAGATTTAAAATTTTACCCATGCATTTGCGCGGACCCGCGATAAAATCGCCGTTTTGTATAAGCGTGGCGACGGCAGAGCCGAGCGGACCGCTGCCCACGGAGCCGCTCAAGTCGCCCTTCGAGCCAGATAAGCGGCCTGCGAAACCAGGTAATCCGCTCGCCAAAAGCTCTGCGCCGCTTAGGATACGTAGGCTTCGTACCAAAATCCCGCCGCCGCTTTGCGGGACGCTGCGAAACGAAATGTCAAAGCCGAAATTGTGAAAAAACATCTCGCCCGCCCGCGACGTGCGCTTGTAGGTGTTGCGATCCGCGCCCGTGAAATACGCCTCGATCTCCGCGAAGGCGAATTCCGCGCCGCTTACGCAAAACACATAGTTTTGCAGCAGATCGCGCATGAAATTTTCGATCTTTGCCTGCGCTCGCTTGGCATCAAACTGCGCCTGCGG
Source organism: uncultured Campylobacter sp. (assembly GCF_937997405.1). Classification (GTDB taxonomy): domain Bacteria; phylum Campylobacterota; class Campylobacteria; order Campylobacterales; family Campylobacteraceae; genus Campylobacter_B. The sequence goes on from NZ_CALKTL010000040.1 coordinate 2,065, forward strand.
CGGATGGGCACCGAACGCAAGCGCTTGTCTGACGCCCGGTTCCGACTGCGATGGACGAACGTTAAATTTTAAATGTGCTTGCTCCGTATCAAGACGCACTTGCTCGGCGTCAAACGGCGGCTTGGCATTAAATTTTAAAATTTCATCTTGCTGCGCGCCGCTAAAATATGGCTGTTCGCCGCCAAATTCCACGTCACCTTGTGATTTTAAGGGCTTGTCCTTGTTCCCGTCTCTCACGCTTCCTGCAAGTTTGGGATTTTTTGAAGCAAGCTTTGAGCCCGCAGAAATTTCAAACTCCGCCGCGTCGATTTTTGAGAAAAATTTTTCTAAATTTTCATCGCCCAGCATTTTGTTCTTCCGTAGAATTTCCTTCGCGCTTTATCGAGCTCACATCGCTGCCCGCAGTGTCAGATTTGCCGTTGTTTGCCTCGGCGCGCGTTAAATTTCCCTCGCCGCTCGTTGCGTTCGTATCGCCTCGCGTTAAATTACCGCCGCCGCTCGTCGTATTTGCTTCGCCGCCCTTTGATTTGGGCGTTTTAAAGCCAAAATTCTCACAGCGATCTCCTCGAAAATCTTGGAAATAATATTTCTCGCGCTCGCCTAAGCTTTCCACCCCTTTTTCGCACACTCGCTTAATATAAGCCTCGTGTGGATATCTTAGTCTGTTTGCCGCTAGGATATCGCCGGCATCCGCTTGCTTTACTAACTTGGCAATGCAGGCATCATCTTCTTCGCCATAGCCCAAAAATACCTCTCTCACATTGCAACACGAGCCTCTGATTTTTATATATAGGGCGCATAGAATAACAACCCCTACGATTAACAAAAAAATTTGACTTTTACTAGCTTTCAAGCTCATCTTATTGCTCGGCATTTAATCCTCCCGTAGAATTCATATCGCGTTTGATTGCGTCTGCTTCATCGCGGATCGTATTCGTACTATCGCGCGTTAAATTTCCCTCGTCGTCCGTTGCGTTCGCTTTGCCGCTCGTCGTATTTGCTTCGCCACCCTTTGATTTAGGCGTTTTAAAGCCCCAGGGCTGACAGCTCTGGTAGCGCTCGAAATAATATCTCTCTCGCTCGCCTAAGTTTTCCACCCCCTTTTCGCATACGCGCTTGATATACGCCCTGCTTGGGTATCTCAGTCTGCTTTCCGCAAAGCCGTTTCCGTCGTCCGCTCGTTTTATCAGCTTGGCGATGCAAGCGTCATCCTCTTCGCCCTGTTTATCAGAAAAGAATTCCTCCATATTGCAATACATACCGCTGCTTCTTATAACTCCATAAATAATAAAAAATCCCACAATTAACATAATAAAAATTTTACTTTTACTAGTTTTCAAGCTCGCTCCCTTCGCGATTAAATTTTGATTTTTTCCGCAGATTTACGATCTGCGGGCGGATCGTAAACTCGCTCACGTTGGACTTAGTGCGCAGAATTTGCAGCGTGAAATTTGCGATCTCCCACGCATCCACGAAGCTTGCTTCATCATCTGCAGGCTCGAAACTCAAATCCTCGTAAAACGGCGTTTTGGTGATGTCCGGGTTGATGCAGCTTACTCTGATCTGCTTGCGCGCCTCCTCGAAAAGGCAGAGCAGAAACGCCCGCAGCCCCGCCTTACTCGCGCTATAAACCGCGCTAAAGCGGCTCGCTCGCAGCGCCTCGATCGAGCTAATGCCGATGATATGGGCGCGGTTGCGCTTTAAATTCGGTAAAAGCGCACGCGTGATGATGACGTTTGCGGCGAGATTTACGTTTAAAATTTTTAAAATTTCACTCTCGCTCATCGCTTCAAGTGGCGCAAATTTCGCCGTACCCGCGCATAAAATCAGCGCGTTGATACCCTGCGTCGCAGCCAGCGCACGGCACTCCTTCGCTAGCGCGTACGTATCCTCAAAGCGCGAGCTTAGCGTTAAAATTTCATAGCCGTTTTGTCGCAAAAGCTCTGCAACCGCGCTGCCGATACCGCCGCTTGCGCCCGTGATCAATGCTTTCATCTTTTCTCCTTTAAATTTTAATGCCGCTTCAGCGCGTTAAGCTTAGCGCGTCGCGTAAATTTCGCTGCGCTAAATTTTCTCTGCCCATTGTATCCGCCGCTAAATTTGCGCGGCCTAAACAATCCGCACCGCGACCTGTGCTGGGTAAAATTTTAAATTTAGCCCGCGGGCGTTTTGCTGCGCGAGCGTTTTGTAAAATTTCATCGCCGCTCGCTGTGCCCGCTCCGCACGATTTATAAAATTTAATTTTATAAAGCCGGGCGTACCGCTAAATTTTAATTGCTCGTTCGCCGCTAAATTTCGCGCTGTGCCTTGACGCCACATACGAGCCGGCACAGGCCGCGACATCTGCGACAAACAGCGTATCTAGCGCCGCCGTATCTTTGCGAAATACGCCGCCTTCATCGCCTCCTCAAACGCGTCGTTGCTTTCGTACTCGCAGCCCAAAACCTCGCGCCATAGGCTTGCATCCTCCATGCAGAGGTAGAAAAACACCCGCTCGCGCCACGGCGAAAGCGCGTCCGCGGCAAATTTGAAAAGCTCGCGTTTGATCTGCAGCGGGTAGGACAGCTTGCCGTTCGCGTCCGCAAGGGGCATCTGTAGAATTTTGCTCCGCAGCCCGCGCGAGCGCAGCTTTTTGACGACGGGCTTGATAAATGTGAGCGTGCCGAGCGAGACCATCGCGACGCCGCTTGGATCGAAGCGGCGCAGCAGCCGCTCAAAAAGCGCGCCGTAATCGTTTTGCCACCCTTCGTACCAAACCATCGGGTGGAAGTGAAAGCCCACCAAAATGCCGCGCGCCGCGAGCGCTTCTGCTGCCGCCAGCCGCGCATCCAGGCTCGCGCTTAGATGCTCCTCGTTTGCAATGATCGCGGGCGTATTTAGCGAAAAAGTGACGATGAGGTTGCGCGGGATCTCGCGCTGCAGGAAAAAACGGATATTGTTCGACTTGCTTTTAAGCTCCAAAATCACGTTTTGATGCCGCGCCGCGAAGTCACATAGCGCGCTTAAAACGCCGAAGCGATCGCCCCACATGAGCGAGTCGGAGCTCTGCCCCGTGCCGATGTGGTAGCTGCGCGCAGGATCGAGCCGCAGCCGCGCTAAATTTGCCGCAAAATTCTCGTCAAAGCCAATTTCTCCGTGCTTGTAAAATGAGCCGATCGCGCAATAGGAGCAGTCAAAGCCGCACGAATTGACTGCATCTAGCGTCAGCAGATTGCAGCAGCGCGTGTTTTCGCTCGCCACCGGACAGCGACCCAAGGCGATGCGGTCCGCGCGAAAGGAGGAAATTTCAAATTTTTTCGGCGCGTAATCGCTTTTGAAGCTCGCGTACGAGTGCGGGCGCGACTTTAGCTCCAGCCAGGCTTCGCGCACGAAATTAAAAATTTGCTCGCCGTTTGGGACTTTCCCTGCTTTATTAAATTTGGCTTTATTAAAATTTAGCCCGCGCTGCTCGCTTGCAAGCAGCTCATAAATGGGCGCCTCGCCCCACGCCTCAAAATCGCTCGCAAACTCCGCAAGCTGCTTTTTTTGCTGAAATGAAAAGTGAAATTTCTCAAATAACGCGCCTAAAAACGCGCTCGATCGCTCGCTCATATTCACGCCAAACTGCGCGCCCAGCTCCTTTTTCGCCTCCGTCATCTTGCTCCGCTTCGTTTAAATTTTGCAAATTATACTTAAATTTCGCGCACCGTCACTAAAAATCGTTGAAATTTCAGATCGCGCCATAGAATAGTCGCTCGAAATAGAAGGCGTAAGCTAGCGTAATAGCGACGTTTAGAATCAAAATTCCGCCGAGTATGAGCTTTTGCGGGATTTTTTTGACGCCCGTTCGGTAGTAATACGGCAGGGTGCAGAAAAACGCGGGCAGCACGAGCAGAGCGATACCTAGCGGTATGCCCGCACCGCCCACGCCTATCTCGGCACTGCGCACAAACTGCGCCATGGCAGGGAATTTATGAACGGCGAATATGGTCGCCGCAAAGAGCAGCTGCACGCAGATGCAGTAAAATAGGTAGCGCACGCCTATTAGGGCATCTTTTAGCCATAGCCCGATACAGAAAAATACTAGCAAAAGAGCTAAAAAGACCAACAAGGGCAGATCCGCGAACAAATCCGCCACGGCATACGCGCAGGCTGCGACGCACGCGCACGCCAAGAGGGCAAAATACAGATAAGAGCCTTTTATTTTCATCGTTTCTCCTGCGCCTCCGCAATACCTTTAAATTCCGCGACATATTCGGCATATGAAGCCGAAATTTATCTCTCGGCTCGGTTTTTTGCGCACGCATCCACAGTTAAATTTTGTCCTTTATCGCAGCACGGATTTGCGGCAGGCGCGCCTTTACGAGCTCATAGACGAAGCTTTTACAAAGCCGCTCGCCGCGCAGATGATCGCTTACGATCTTCATCATCGCCCATGGCACGCCCGCGCGCTCGCAAGCACTAACAAAAAGCGTGCTCTCCATATCGTAAAGCGTAACGCAGTGATTTTTGCACCCGCAGGTAGCGTCTTGTGCCGTGCACGGCGTATTTTGCGCCGCGCGCTCTGCGATATTCTTCGCGACGCTGTGCCCACCTACCGCGATTTGTGAGGGTTTTACACTCGCTAAATTTTGCGCCTCGACCTGCGTTGCGCTTTGTATTGCAGCTCGCGTCGCGCCTCGCGTGAAATTTTTTGTATCTGCTGCGCCGCTCATCCCTTGCGTTGGGATTTGTGCGTTTATCTCGCCGCACGCGTCGATCTCTGCGACATTTGCCTCACCGCTCCGTTCCGCTACGTTTAAAATTTTAGGCTCGCTTACGCAGATTAAATTTGCCCGCAGCCCGCCGTCCAAACTCGCGCCGAAAAATTCCCGCTCGCAAACGTTTTGAAATTTCGGAGCCTGCGCGCTGTGTCTCCCAACCTGCGAGCGATAAAATTTTGATCCGTCCTCGCCGTAAAATTCCTGCGCCGCCGTGCCGTCAAAATAAAATGTCTCGCCGATTTGCACGCCTTTATCCTCGCAGCCGCAGACGCCTATGTTTAGCGCAAGGTCCACGCGCCGCGAAAGTAAAATTTCACCGAAGCGCTCTGAATTCTGCGCGGAGCCAAAATTTAAAATTTCAAAATTTTCAGTCGCATTTTGCGCAGAACCGACCTCTGCATCGCCGCCGCAGAGCGCACCCGCGTCCAAACGATGCTCAAATTTTAGATCCGCGCCGCGCCGATCCTTGCGAAGCTCGCGCCCGAATTCCGCGTTCGCATCGGCGCGACGAACAAATTCCGCGCCCGCTTTAAATTTAGCCCCAAACCTCACGCCGCAGATATATAAAAGCATCTGCTCGCCTGCGAATAGATCGCCGCTGCGAGTAAGTTTAAAACTCTCGATTATCGCTTGGGCTTCGCAGCGCAAAGCCGTGCAGATTAGTATCATCGCCGCCCCTTCCAAAAGCGCAATTTTAACAATTTGAGCTATAATGTAAGATTAATTTGCACAAAAGGGCGAAAATGAACGATCTCATCACCATCACGGGCGCGCGCGAGCACAATCTGAAAAATATAAATTTGCAAATTCCAAAGGACAAACTCGTCGTTTTTACAGGTCTTAGCGGCAGCGGCAAGAGTACGCTGGCGTTTGATACGCTATATGCCGAGGGGCAGCGTAGATACGTCGAGAGCCTAAGCAGCTACGCGAGGCAGTTTTTAGACCGCGTAGGCAAGCCCGACGTTGATAAGATCGACGGTCTGACTCCTGCGATCGCGATCGATCAAAAAACGACGTCGAAAAACCCGCGCTCGACGGTGGGCACGATTACCGAAATTTATGACTATCTGCGCCTCTTATATGCGCGCGTGGGGGTGCAGCACTGCCACAAATGCGGCAAACCGATCTCAAAGATGAGCTCCAGCGACATCATCGCCGAGATTATGAAGCTGCCGCGCGGCGCGAAGGTGATCTTGGGCGCGCCCTTGGTGCGCGAGAAAAAGGGCAGCTTCGCCGATATGTTGCAAAGCTTGCGCGAGCAGGGCTACGTGCGCGCTCAGATCGACGGCGTGCTGGTGCGGCTGGACGAGGAGATTGAGCTAAGCAAGACGAAAAAGCACTCGATCAAGGTCATCATCGACCGCACGACCATAGACGAGGAAAATTCCATCCGTATCGCAAGTGATGTCGAAAAGGCGCTCAAGCTCAGCTTCGGCGAGCTTGAGGTGGAGATCGCAAACGCCGCCGAGCTGGGGCTTGCGCAGAGCCTGATCCACTACAGCGAGCATATGGCGTGCTTTGATTGTAAAATTTCATTCAAGCCGCTCGAGCCGCTCGCGTTTAGCTTCAACTCTCCAAAGGGCGCGTGCGAGAGCTGCGACGGGCTGGGGATAAAATTTAGCCTCGATCTAGGCAAGATCATCAACGAAAACGCCTCGATCGAGGGCGGCGCGATCAAGGTGATGTCGGGCTTCAACAAGAGCTATTATTATAAATTTTTGCTCGGATTTTGCGAAGCAAACGGAATAAATGTCAAAATCCCGTATGCAAACTTAAGCGAGGAGCAAAAAAAGCTGATCCTCTACGGCAGCGTCAAAGAGATCGATTTCTACTGGAAAAAGCATAAGCTCGTGCGTAAATTTGAGGGCGCGATCAAATACGCCTACGATCTGCTCAAAAACGAAAGCGATCTGGACGATTATATGAGCGAAAAAATTTGCCCGGACTGCGGCGGGTTGCGCCTGCGCCCAGAAAGTCTAGCCGTAAAGGTCGCAGGGAAAGGCATCGGCGATGTGATAAATATGAGTATCGCAGACTGCGTGGAATTTTTCAGCGACGAGAAGCGGTTTTCAAATTTAAGCGAAAAGGACGCGCAGATCGCAGCGCCGATCCTAAAAGAGATCAACGAGAGGCTGTTTTTCTTAAAGGACGTGGGGCTTGGATACCTCACGCTTGGGCGCGATGCGCGCACCATCAGCGGCGGCGAGGCGCAGCGTATCCGTATCGCAAGCCAGATTGGTTCGGGTCTTAGCGGCGTGATGTATGTGCTCGACGAGCCTAGCATCGGGCTTCACGAGCGCGATACGCAAAAGCTCATCAAGACGCTGCGAAGCTTGCAAGAAAAGGGAAATTCCGTAATCGTCGTCGAGCACGATAAAAAGACGATCGAGGCGGCGGACTTCGTCGTAGATATCGGCCCGGGGGCTGGCAATCTAGGCGGCGAAGTCGTATTTGCTGGGGACGTCGCGCACCTGCTTAAAAGCAATACGCAAACCGCGCTGTATCTGAACAACCAAAAGGAGATAAACTACCAAAAGCACCGCAAGCAGGAGCTTTGGCTAAGTATCAAAAACGTAAATATCAATAACATCCACGGCCTTTGCGCAAAATTTCCGCTGCGAAATTTAGTCGGCATCACGGGCGTTAGCGGCAGCGGCAAGAGCTCTTTAGTGCTGCAAACCATACTGCCGACGGCGCTTGAGGAGCTAAATCGCGCTAGGAAAGTGCACGCGGTAAAGGGCGCTAAAATTTCCGGGCTTGAGAGCCTGGATAAAGTGATCTATCTGGATCAAACCCCGATCGGACGCACCCCGCGCAGCAATCCTGCGACCTACACGGGTGTGATGGACGAGATCCGCGCGCTTTTTGCCGCGACGAAAGAAGCGCAGCTGCGCGGATACAAGATCGGCCGCTTCAGCTTCAACGTCAAGGGCGGGCGCTGCGAAAAATGCGCGGGCGAGGGCGAGATCACGATCGAGATGCACTTCCTGCCCGATATCAGCGTCGTTTGCGACGTCTGCCACGGCACGAGATACAACGCGCAGACGCTTGAAATTTTATACAAAAACAAAAGTATTGCCGACGTTTTGGCGATGAGTATCGACGAGGCGCTCGAGTTTTTCAAAGCCGTGCCTAAAATTTATCAAAAGCTAAAAACGCTCGCGGACGTCGGGCTTGGCTACGTTTCGCTAGGCCAGCCCGCCACGACGCTTAGCGGCGGCGAGGCACAGCGCGTCAAGCTCGCCAAAGAGCTAAGCCGCACCGACACGGGCAACACGCTATATATCCTGGACGAGCCCACGACGGGGCTACATTTTGCAGACGTAGATCGCTTGGTGGCGGTACTACATCATTTGGTCGATCTGGGAAATTCCGTCTTTGTGATAGAGCACAATCTGGACGTCATCAAAAACTGCGACTACCTCATCGATATGGGGCCCGAGGGCGGCGAGGGCGGCGGACAGATCGTCGCTTGCGGCACTCCCGAAAAGATCGCAAAAGATTTCAAAAAGACAGGTAGCTATACGGGCGAATTTTTGGCGCAGGAGCTAGCGGCGATGAAGAGCGCAAGCAAAAATAAGCGAGGTTAAAGCGCCTTACCGGGGGCAAGAATGGATCAAAATAGGCTTGAGGAATTAAAAAGGCTACTACAAAAGCGGCATCAAGAGCCTAAGCGGGGCTTGGAACAAAATTCTGACGGCGAAAATTTTGAAGCCCCAAATTCTGAAATCCAGAATTCCGAAGCCTCAAATTTTGAAGTTTCAAATTCCGAATTCCTGAATTTTAAATCCCCGAATTCCGAAGTCTCAAATTCTAAATTCTTGAATTATAAATCTTCAAATTTCGAAGCTTCAAATTCTGAAACCCCAAATTCCGCTA
>NZ_CALKTL010000041.1 GCF_937997405.1 uncultured Campylobacter sp.
TATTTCATTAATCTTGTTCCTCCACATCTTTATCTGTAAAATCATGTCTATTTAATTGTTTTATTGCATATTCTCTAATAAGTTCATTTTCATTTTTAACTAATAATTCTAATTTCTCCTTTGCTTTTGGAGTATTGGTATATCCCAAGGCATAAGTACACTTTCTAGCTATATTAAAAAATTCATCCTCTTTCTTATAATCAAGTTCCATAACTGCTAAATCATACACACGATTTATTAGTTTAGGAGAATGTTTTCTTTCTAGTAAAAAAGCTAAATCTTCATGTTGACGATGCCTTTTATCATATGCCAATTCAATTAACAATTCATTAAAAGAATCATCTTCTAAATAGTAATCTTCAATTATAATCATAATTAAAGTTATTAATATCTCAATGATATATCTTGTATCATTGCCAATATCTTTTTTTTGTTCATCTTGTAAAAATTTTATCACTTTTTGTGGCTCATTTTTAAATTTTTCTATCAACTCTTCATAACTTAAATTTAATATCATTTCTCTTTCTTCTTTTTTCATTTTAAATATTCCTTTTATTTTAATATTTTCTTAAATCATATGGTACATAACTTTCTTATTTTAGAATCTTTTTTTAATTGTAATGTATTTTTCACTTTAAATCAATTATTTTTATACAACAAAAAAATGGAGTTGTTAAACTCCATTTTCTTTATATCAGCTGATATTTAAATTTTATTATGCTATATATTTTTGTATTGCTTCTAGTTCAACCTTTTTAAACTCTATATTTGTTAGAGTGCTTTCAGATTTCTTTATTTGTTTTCTTATTGTTTCTATCCAAGCATCATAACTTTCATAGACTGTGTTATCAAAGGCTGCTCCTGATGTCTTTTGTCCTTCAAGGTATTTTATCAGTGCCTTATCATTTTCTATTTCTTTCATTACTGATGCTTCCCTTTTTATAGCATTTTCCAATTTTTTAGCATATTTTCCCATTAGTTCCTTTTTTTCAGTTGCATTCATAACTTTTACCTCCATAATTTTTAATTTTTTTATTTTCTAACTTGGCTGCCTTGTTATGAATTAATAATAACTTATTTTCTTTCTTATTTCCTTTTCTATATGGATTGATATACTTCTATGGAATAAAAATATTTTTATATTTTTTCTTCTTTTATTTCCTTACCTTGAAAATAATATTTTTCTTCTTTTATATTACCATTTGAAAAAAATTCTCTATATATTCCTGAAAATTTTTCATTCTCATCAAATGCTACTTTTATTTTTACTTTATTATTTTCATATTCGTGCCATATCCCTATTTTTTTATTATTTAAATAGCTTCCTCTCAGTATAAAAGATCGCTAGCAGGATCCGCCTTGCGTGCTAACGACGGCGAAACTTAGCGAGCTTTAAAGTCTCCTACGGGCGCCGCAAATTTAAAACCTCGTGCGCCGCGCTAAAATAGAACAATTTATCTGTGTGGGCTCTTCTTAAATTTAGCGAGCTTCGGAGCAAAATTTGAAGTTAAAATTTTTAAAGGACCACTGCGTTTATAAGATTTGTCGTCACAAGCGGGCGAGATAGAGCGAAGAGAAATAGATTGCGCTCATTGCCGCAAAAAGACTCTCGCTGCCTGGAAGCGAGATAATCCGCGCAGATTCACGGCATTAAAATTCTCCTGCGATTTGCGTAATGTAGAGCTGTGCGCCTGCGAAATTTTTAGCACATACGGATGCTATGTTTTCCGGCTCGATAAATTTACACGGCAAAGATTACGATCTAATCATTGCGCGTCGCATAGTAGATACCGTATGAGTAGAATTTTATCTACGCGTAGTATATAGCTGGCATCATGGCAAATTAGTATTTCTAGGAGGCTGCGCCTAAGAGAATTTATAAAATTTAGAATTTTAAAATTCTAAAAAATTGATAGCTCGCTGATTGCGTAGCCTTGTTTGCGCAAAAGCATGCAAGCTTTCATGGATTAAGGCGCGCTCGGTGCGATGCCGTGCTTATCATCGATGAGTTCTGCTTCGTTTAATTGCTTGTATTCGTCGCAGCCGATCTGCTCTGCTAAATCGCATGCTTTCCCGTAAAATTCTTTTGCTAAGGATCTATCTTGTTTAATATGCCATCCATTTTTGTATAAATCCCCGAGATAACTACACGAGTCCGCATCCCCGCTCTCGCAAGTATTTTTAAGCAAATTTAGCCCGCTTTGATATAGGCTTTCTGCTTTTTGGTAATTACCTGCTTTGTAAAAGTCTCCCAGAGTCAAGCACGCCGCCGCCCTGCCGCCATCACAAGCCTTTTGGTATAAATCCGCAGCCTTTTTGAAATCCTTCTCTACGCCCCTGCCGTCTATATATAGATCCGCTAGGCGCTGGCACTCATATAAGTCGCCTTCATCGCATTTCTTTTGATTTATTTGAGCCTTCTTTTGGTACAAAACAGCCGCTTTTTTATATAAGCTCTCCGACTTTTGCAAGTCCTGTCTGATCTTGTCGCCGTTTTTATATAAATATGCAAGGTTATTGCACATATCTGCATCACCGTTATCGCAAATCATTTGACGCAAAACCATAGCCTTGTGCTTGTCTCTTGGGACGCCGATACCGGATTCGTATGAAATTGCAAGCAAATTGCACGAAAACATATTGCCGCCGTCACAAGCCTTTTGATGCAGGCTCGCCGCCTTTTGATAATCTTGTCTAACGCCATAGCCTTCGAAGTATAGTCCTGCAAGTTCATAGCAGCCGGTCATATCTCCGCTCTCGCAGGCTTTTTGATAAAAATCCGCCGCTTTTTGATAGTTTTGAGTGACGTTCCTGCCGAATCGATATAAGTTTCCGAGCCTATAGCAACTTCGCGTATCTCCACCGTCGCAGCTGCGCTGCCACATTTTTATCGCTTTAGGATAATCGCCGTCCTCATAGAGCTTATCCGCGTCTTCAAAGACTCCGCCCATGCAAAACATAGCTATAACGGCTAGATAAAGATATCTTTTCATTTAATCCCTTTGAAATTTCTGTAAATCTACTTGCGCATTTGCGGCGCAAAATTCCTCATTTAGCATTTACAAGCTCGGCTTGCGCGCGGGCTAGGTGTGCAGCCAGCCCTGGCACAAGCCGAACAGAACTGTGTTAGCTCTCCTTCAAAAGCTTGGTTAGCGCCGTGCCGCTTTCATCATGCTTGCGAATGTTTTTATAAATTTTACTAAAATAAGCTTCTAAAAATTCCTGATCGTCGATCCTCTCTTCACCTTTTTTAAGCTCTATCTTTTGGTATTCGCCGCTGCTTTGCAGCTCGAATGCAAGCTCGTTGTCGCTTAGCTGAAGCTTTAAAATTTCTTTTAGCTTGTTTTGCAGATTTTCGTTGTAAATCGGGCTCATTAGCTCCAGCCTGCGCTCCAAATTTCGCGGCATCCAATCCGCGCTCGCGATATATAGGCTGGGCTGGGCGTGCGCGAAGTAAAAAATTCTAGCGTGCTCCAGGTATTTGCCGACGATCGAGATCACGCGGATATTTTCGCTAACGCCCTTAAGCGCCGGGCGCAAGCAGCAGATGCCACGCACGATGAGATCGATCTTTACGCCCGCGGCGCTTGCTTTATACAGCGCCTTGATCATATCGCCGTCGACAAGAGCGTTCATCTTAGCGATGATCCTGCCGGCAGAGCCTTTTTTCTCCTCGTTTTTTATCATCGCTAAAAGCCGCTCTTTGATCTGCATCGGCGACATAGCGAGGTTGTCAAGCTTGCGGTTTTTGTTGTAGCCCGAAAGGATGTGGAAGAAATTCGTCGTGTCCTTATCGAAGCGGTCGCCGCAGGTAAAAAAGCTCACGTCGGTGTAAATTTTAGCGCTCGAGCCGTTGTAGTTGCCTGTGCCTAAGTGGATATAAAATTTTAGCTTGCCGTCCTCTTTTTTAATGATCTGAGTTACCTTGGCGTGGACTTTAAAGCCCGTGATACCGTAGATTACGTGCGCGCCCGCGTCTTCGAGAGCCTTCGCCCAGTGCAGGTTGTTTTCCTCATCAAACCTCGCCTTAAGCTCGACCATCACCGTTACCTGCTTACCGTCGCTTGCGGCCTCGATCAGGCTTTGGACGATCGGGGAGTTTTTCTCCACGCGATACAGCGTCATGCGGATCGAGATGACTTTCGGATCCTTCGCGGCTTCTTTGATGAGCTTTTGGACGGGATCAAAGCTCTCGTAAGGATGGATCAGCAGAATATCCTCTTTCTCCATCGCGCTCATAACGGAGGTGTTTTCGTTAAAGGGGGGCAGAGTCTTCGGCAGGTATTGCGGGTTAGCTAGAAAGGAAAAATCCTTATTGGAAGCGATCTCCCAAAGCCCGTCCAGCGTAAGCGGCACGGCGTATTCATATATATCTTTGTAAAAAATTTTAAGATGGGAATTTAGAAATTCTAAAAGCTCGGCATCGGCGTCTTTTTCGATCTGAAGCCGCACGAAAGCCCCTTTACGGCGCAGCTTAAGCCCCGCTTCCAGGATCATCATAAAATCGTCCGCTTCCTCCTCCTCGATCACGATGTCGGCGTTTCGCGTGACGCGGAAAGCTGCGGAGCTGATGAGCTTGTAGCCCGGGAAAATCTCCTCCGCGTGGCGCTTTACGATAGTGCCGATCGGCACGTAGGTGTTTTGCGCGACCTGCACGAAGCGCGGAATCACGCGCGGAATTCTAATCATCCCAAAATGTACCGACTCGGGCGCGCCCTCATCGCAGAGCTTGACCGCAAGAGAGAAGCTGAGATTGTTTAGATGCGGGAAAGGATGGGTTGCATCGACTGCGATCGGGACGATGACGGGCATTATCTGCGAGAAAAAAAACTCGTCCGCCGCTGGCTTTAGCTCGGGCTGCAGCTCGTCGTAGCTTTTGATAAAAAGCCCGTTTTTGCAAAGCTCCTTTTGGATGCCGAAATACTGCTGCTCAAGCTCGGTTTGCTCGTTTCTTAAATAGGAGCGGATCGCGCGTAGCTGCTCAAGAGGCGTCATCTCGTCATCGCCGCTGGTTATAACGCCGGCTGTGAAAAGCTGCTTTAAGCCCGCCACGCGGATCATATAAAACTCGTCTAAATTCGTGCTGTAAATCGCTAGAAATTTTAATTTTTCAATTAGCGGGATATCCTTTTTACATTGTTCTAGCACGCGTGTATTGAAGCGTAGCCAGCTTAGCTCGCGGTTTATAAAATTATTTTGTGTTTGCATAAAAACTCCTTTTTGAATATTAATTCTAAGATTATAGCCCAATTAAGATTAAATTTTAAAGTCCGAATTTTATGAGCTTGCAAGTGGGGCAATTTAGTATTTAAAATTCTGCCCTAATTTCCTATTGCTCCTAAATCCTTGCACATTTGCGCATTGCCGTCTTTGCAGCCTAGCTTTAAATATCGCCTCAAATATAAAATTTGCTCTTTCTCCTCCTCGCTCATATCAAGCACCCATTTGCACGCTTGTTTTATTGCGAGTTAAAAATAGCGCTTTCATTTCAGCCGCTCTAAACGATATAAATTTGAATCAGAAAACGACGTAAATTTTATCTCTTTGCTATCGGCTACGCTTTGGTTGCACTCTGCCGCGACCGGCATCATTAAGATCAAAAGCGCCAAAATTACGGGATAGAATTTTTTCATTATCGCTCTTTGCCCCTCTTTGGATTTGCCATCTTTTACTCCTTTGTTGAATTTGCGTCGTATTTATCACTTATTTCCCAAAAGGCTTTTTTCGCACACTTTACGGGATCGTGTTCCTCCTCATCTCGTAAGCAGTTTTCTAAAGCCGTCTTTAGCGCGCAAGATTTTAGTTTAAATATTCTTTCTTTTTCTAGATGCTCTGAATATTTTTCGCAAGCTATAGCGTAGTTATGTGCCGCTCTTTTGACATTGCCTCTTATCGCAATATCATGAATTCCTAGGTTAAAACAAGAGGCTGCAATACCCGCCTTGCAAGATTTTTCTAAAGGCACAAAAGCCGCTTCACGCATACCGAGCTCTAAACCCATAATATAACCCACATCGGCACATCCGATCATATCTCCGCTATCACATTTTTTAGATAAAATTTCTATTAGTTTAGTGCACGAGCTATATTTGCCGTTTCCTTTATTGCATTCATTATAAAGATTTTGTTCCTCTGCCGTAGATTTGGCAAATGACGGATACGACAATATCATAATCAATAAGAATAAAATACCGATACTTCTCATTTCAGCTCCTCTACAGTTCTTTTTAAAAGAGCTTTGCCTTTTATTATCGGATTGCATTCTTTATCTTTTAAACAGCTCTTTAATTCCTCATTCATTCTACAAAAAAGCTCACTATTCTTCAGCTTGCTATCGCATACTTTTTCAAAACTCCTAATTGCCCTTTGTATATTGCCGTTAAATTCTATATCTTCCCAACCTAGCCCCATGCAATATTCGATAAGGTTAGCATCGCACAGCTTAATCAGATATTTCATAGCTTCCTCTTCTCTAAACAAAGATTGTAAAAAATCACTCTGTATAGTACATGAGCGCATATCGCCGTTCTCGCACTCTTTAGATAAAATTTCAACGAGTTTATTACACGAACCGTATTTTCCGTCACCGTAATCGCAGGATTTAAAAAGCGTCCTTTGCTCTTCATTATTAAAATCCTCTAACTTTATCAAGCTTGTCAAATGCGATTTTGCCGCAGCAGGAATCACTGTTAATGCTGCTATAAACGCAAATAACGAAATTTTAAGATAGAATTTTTTCATTATCGCTCTTTGCCCCTCTTTGGATTTGCCATCTTTTACTCCTTAATTAAAAATTTTAATTTTGCATTATACTTTTAGCCGTGTAGTAAATACTTTCTATCACTTTTAATGGATTACATTCGCTATTGCTTAAACACTCTTTTAATTTATCTTCAGCCATGCAAGATACTTGTAGAAGTTTTTCATCTTTAATGCCAAGCTTGCAAGCTTTTGAAAAACTAGCATGCGCTCTATTTATATTATCTGTGCGCCCAAGCTCATCAGATCCTAATTTAAAGCAATAAAACGCCAAATCCGCATCGCAAGCTTTCTCTAGTGGTGCGATAGACTCTTCGGTCTTGCCCATCTCATATAGCACATATCCGAGTTCTCCGCATTTTTCGGCATTGCCGCTATCACAATGCTTTGATAATATATCCGTTAGCTTCGTGCAGGCACTATATTTCCCGTCGCCCTTATTGCAAAGCGAATGTAAATTTGCTAAATCCTTTTCTTTAAAACCAAAACCAGCATACGCACACTAGAATGCCAACATCGCTATCAATACCAAACTTTTCATATCATTGCTCCAGAATCCAGTTTAGAAGCTCTTTGCCTCTTTTTATCGGATTACATTCCGTATCTTTTAAGCAAATTTCAAGCTCGCTTTTAAATTTACAATATTCCTCACTGCCGTCGATTTTGGCATCGCAAATTTTATCCAAGCTTCTTATCGCCCTATCGATATTTCCCGTAGCTGCTATATCTGTCGTCATTAACGAAACGCAAGACAACATCAAATTTGCATCGCAAGCCTTGCTTAAAGGAGCGATAGCGTCTCTATATCGTCCAAATGCCGATAAAAACTCTCCCGCAATCTCGCAGCTCCTAAAATCTTCGTTATCGCATCTTTTGGTTAAAATTTCAGCCAGTTTCATACACGCGCTATATTTCCCATCGCCGTCATCGCAAGAGATCGATAAATCTTTTTCCTCTTGGGTTTTGAAGTCGTCTATGCTTACTTTTGCTGCAGCTGGCATCGCTGTGAATACCGTTATAAACGCAAATAACGAAATTTTAAGATAGAATTTTTTCATTAGCACTCCTTGTTTTAAGCGGCGATTATATATAAAAATTTTTAGCTGCTTCTTAAAAAATTTAAGGGGCGCGGCAGTGCGATAAGTGCGCCATAATCCCGTCCCGCCTACGCTTAGATTAAATTTTAAAATTTCGCCCTACGCTGCGCAGACAAATTACGCAATCTGCCACCAAATTTGACTCGCAATAGGTCTAAATCACGCTGCATTTTCACACGGGATAAAATTTTATAAATTCAAAAGCCAGAGGCACTGTCTATTGCACATCTGCTACGCTATTCGTTTTGTGCCGCCTATTTTTTGCCGCTAGTTTCGCTACTGTTTCGCATCTGCTGAACTGACTACCGAGCCGCCCATTTTGATGCACGCCGCCCGCCGCCTGCGCTTAGATTAAATTTTAAAATTTAGCCGCTGTCGCGCAAGCATCGCGTATGGAAATTCCATAATCCGCCGTAAAATTTCGCTCGCAACGGGTCTAAGTTGCGCAGGCATAATCCGCCGCCCTACTTCCCGTCTAAATTTAAAATTTCACTCGAAATTTCATCTATCGTCGCGTTGAAATCCTGCGCCAGCGCGCGCTTTAGCTCCTCTTTCGCCGCCATCATATCGCGCACGATCGCAGCTTCAAACTCCTCTCGATTGAGCGCCTCGTCGCCCTTGGCAAACGCAAAATCCAGCCCAAACCACGTAGCTACGGCAAACGCGGGCACGCATACCACCGCGCCCGGACCGCACACGAGCCCCGCACTACTGCTAGTCGCGCTGGCACCTGCCTTGGTAAGGGTCTTTGCGCCCGTTTTAGCCGCAGTTTTAGCGAGACTCTTGCTTATCAGCTTTGCGCCCAGCACACCGCCCAGCGCCCCTAGCCCCGTCCCGCTCGCGCGATACGCCTTGCTTTTTAGGCTGAAGCTCTGCGTGACGTTGAGATCAACTTTCGCGCCGTATTTTTTGAGCGTAAAATTTAGCGAGCTCTCATAATCTTTGACGTTCGCCGCAGCGATTTTAGCGATATTTTCGCCAAAATCTTTCGGGAAGCTTTCGCTTACGAAGAGCGCAAATTTCTCATTCAGATACGCCCCCGCGTCATCGTCCCACACGCCGTGCCACAGCACCAGATAATCGCTCAGAAACGAGTAATTGAAATCTGCCATTTTCTGTGCGCTAAGCCTCGCGCCCTCGTCGTAAACGGCGTCGATGTAGCTATTTAGCGCGGATGCGGCGTTTGCCTCCGCGGCAAGGCGCGTGGCGTTTAGCTCGCCTCTTAGAACGTCCGCCTCACGCGCGCTTAAAATCAGCCGCTCTCCGCTTTGCAGCACGATCTGCACGCTCGTCTCGACCGCGCTTTTAGGATGTGCGCCTTCAGCTCCGCTGCCTGCCGTGCGCGTCTGCGCGGCGCAGATCAAACACAGCGTGACGTAAGCAAGCGCGAATATCGTGCCGCTAAAGCGCCCTATTTTGGGCGCGGACGTGGCTCGCGGCATAAAAAGCACGAAGGCGCAAAGATGCAAGATCGCGCAGTAAAAGAGGAAATCTCCCGCGCAGATCAGAAACAAAAGAGCGATTTTTAGCGCGCTAGGGCTCTGCGACAGCGCCAGATCAAACAGCGCGTTTTTGTAAAATTTCAAAGCGTAAATTTCATTTAGCAGAGCGGATCTGAAGTGCGCTTGCGGCGCGGTAGATTTTAAAATTTCAAAAATTTCGGCTACCGATGCGGAGCTTGGCGCGGAATTTTCAGCCAAATTATCGGCGGACGCGTTCGGCGTGGCGAGAGTTGGAGCTAAATTTAAATTTTGCGCTGCGGCGGAGCTTGCCGTAGAATTTTTAGCGTTGATTTGCGGTGCGGCAGCGGTATTTGCCTTTGAATTTTCAGCCGAGGCGTGCACCGCTCTGACGGAGCTCGCTTTAAAATTTGCGGCCGAAGCGGTGAGATTTTTAGCGGCATCCGCTGCGGGCTTAACGGCATTGCTCGTCTCGGAATTTCGCACAACCATGGCGACGTTATTCGTCGCGGAATTCTTAGCGGCTTTAGCGGCGTTATCTGTTGCAAAATTTCCGACGGGCGCGGAAGCGTTATTCCTCGCGGAGTTTTCGGCAGATGCGGCGGTGCGAGAAGGCGGAATAAAATTTATCGCGGAATTTTGAGAGTGGGCGGCTGGATCTGCGCCGTCTGCGAGCCGCAAATAGGCTAAATTTAGAGCGAAATTTACCGCTACGGCAAGCGCGGCTAGCAGCAAAATACTAAGTTTGAGCGATAAAATTCTAGGGTTTTTAATCTCTTTTAGGCTAAGCTTAAGCACCACCAGACGCATCAGAACAAGAGCTGCAGGCAGCGCCGCGAGCGTCACGAATAGCTCCGCGCCGCGCAGATCGGCTATGCCTAGCGCCAAAGTGGCGCTTAAGATAATCGCGCCCGCGCAGGCAAAAACCCCGCTTATCAGCCTGCCTCTAAAAATTTTAATCAAAATTCCGCCGCTGCGAAATAGCGCCGCATTGGCGCGCTGCTTCGCCTCGTAAAAAAAGCTAAATAGCACCCGAAATAGCGCGTAAGCCCAAAACGCCGCCAGCGCGCAAAAGCCCGCGTCGTCCAAATCCTGCGCGTAAAGCGCGAAGCAAAAAACGCTAACGATCAGCGCTAGTCTAAGCGCTATTTCACAGATCCAGCGGCGCGTCGTCGTCATCGAGCCTGTTTGCCTCATTGACCTTTGGAATACCCATTTCTTCGATATTTAGAGGCGGTGCGGGTTTAAATTTTGCCTCATCCTCTTGCGCCTCAAAAGGCGGCTCATCGCCATCGCCTCTTTCAAAATACGCAGCATCTTCTTGCTGCATGTTCTTTGCGCCTTGCGATGCGCCTTTTGCGCCCGGAGATGTGTCTTTTACGCCTTGCGGAGTGCCCGCTAAATTTTTATGCGCGCCCTCTGTTTGAGGCGCGACACCGCCCGCTATTGCATCATCTAAATTTTGCCTCTTAAATTCTTGCTTTTGCGGTGCATTCTGTGCCGCACGACGCACCTCTGCTAAGCTCTGCTCTGCGCTAAATTTAGGCTCGGCGCCTATCTCATCGCCGTCCATTTCCTCGTCGCTTTCGCCAAAGCTAGGCATCTCATCAAAATCGATATTTACACCGGGATTTCGAGCGCTAGCGGAGCTTGTATTTAAGCTTACACCGCTATTTTGTGCTTCATTAAAATTCTGCGTTAAATTTTGCTGTAAATTCTGCGCTGCATCGGGATTCGGCATATCTAGGCGCGGCGCAGTAGGCTCCTCAAAGCCCTGATCTTGCAGCTGCGAGACGTAGTCGAGATTGTCGTTTTCATTAAAGATCGCGCTCTCGCTGGGTTCGCCGCCGAAGCTCGTATCGACAAAGCGGGTAAATCTGCCCTGAAAGCCCACCTCAATCGTCCTGCCCGCCTCGCCCGAGCGGTTTTTGCCGACGATGATTTCGGCTTTCTCCTGATAGTCGTTGCGCCTAAACACGGGCTCGCCCGCGTCCTTGCCCTCGGCCTCCAGCCGCGAAATGCGCTCGCGCTCCATCTGCTCTTTATAAACCTCGTCGCGATAGACGAAAAGTATAATGTCGGCGTCCTGCTCGATCGCGCCGCTTTCGCGCAGATCGCTTAGCATCGGGCGTTTGTTCGAGCGCGCCTCAAGCGAGCGGTTTAGCTGCGACAGCGCGATGATCGGGATGTTTAGCTCGCGCGCCAAGAGCTTGAGTCCGCGTGAAATTTCGGCGATTTGCAGGTGGCGCTCGGAGTAGTTGCTCGTGCTCGTCATAAGTCCGATGTAATCAATCACGCAAAGCTCGATATTGGCATCCGCGGATTTGAGCTTGCGCAACTGGGTGCGGACCTGGTGGATGTTTACATAGCCGCTGTCATAGACGAAAAGCGGCATATTCAGCACCGCGTCGCAGGCGTCGTTGAAGCGCGTCCAGTCGTCGTCGCTGAGCTTGGCGCTCATTATGTCGCTTAGCGGGATCGAGCTAAGCGCGCTTAGTATGCGATACATCAGCTGCACGGAGGGCATCTCGAGCGAGAAAAATACGACGCCCTTGCCGCTTTGCAGCGTTTTCATCATCAAATTTAATGCAAAAGCAGTTTTGCCCATGCCGGGGCGAGCGGCGATTATGATGAGCTCGCCCGGCTTTAGCCCCTTCGTGCAGTCGTTTAGGAAGCGAAAGCCCGTATCAAGCCCCACGAGCTCCGAGCCTGCGAGCGCCTTTTGGCGTTTCAGCTCCTCTACCACGTCAGCGATGATCTCGTGCGATTTTTTGATGCCGCCGTGGCGCTCCTCATCGACGAGCTCGTAAATTTTGGAGCTAATTTTATCGGCGGTGTCCTTGCTGCGCACGGCTTCGTTTACCATCGAAGGGATCTCGTGCGCGACCTTGATTAGCGAGCGCTTGATCGATTTTTCGCGCAGCTCGAGCGCGTATTTTGGGGCATCGACCACGCCGCTAGTGGCTACGACCTCGGTAAATGCGCCATCGTCGTAGCGCTCGGCTAGCCATTTTTTAACGAAGCTCGGTGCAATCGGCTCGTTGTGCGAGGAGCATTTGACGATCGCCTCGTAGATGTCGGCGTGCGGCTTGTAGAAAAAATCGCCGACCGAGATTATCTCGCTCAGCTCGCCGTATGCGTCCTCGTTTTGCAAAAGCGAGCTTAAAATCGCGCGCTCCATATCCAGATCGTATAAATTTGCAGGCACATTCTGCTTCGTTGCCATCGCTTCCCCTCGTTTCGCATTTAAATTCTATAAAATTTCAAGCTCGCTTCCGCAAATCTCTGCGGTGCGATAATTTTAAATTTTATAGAATTGAAATATCGCCTACTAGCAAAATTCTATCGGGCAAAATTTTATAATTTGAGCCGCTTTAAATTTTGCTATCTAAAATTTCATCCTCAGAATTTTCGCCTTTAAAATCCCGTCAGTTTTAAATTTCGCCCTTTGAAATTTTGACTCTTAAAATTTCGCTCGCCTTAAATTTAGATGCAGGACGAAATCCAGCCGGATGAAATTTCGTGGCGTATCGGAATTTCATCCGTCAAGATTCCGCTTTGCGGCACGGAATTCTACCGAGGCAAATCTGCGAGTAAAATTGGCGAGCGCATAGAGCCAACGCCTAAATTTCATAGACAGCATAAAATTCTACCGCTTAAAATTTCGCGCGGTAAATTCTGCTCTATAAAATTTCGCTCCAAATCGCGAGTTTGAAATTTTAAAATGAAATTCCAAGACGAAATTCCAAAGCTACAATTTTAAACTCAAAAATTTCACACGAAATTTCAGCGCTAAAATTCCAAACCGAAATTACAAGCCGTACTCTCAAAGGCTCAAATTTAAAAGCGCTGCCTCGGAATTAAATTTTAAAATTTTACGCCAAGACACGCTGTACCTATGAGCCTAAACGAACCGCGATGAGCCCGAGAGCACCTTAAAATGCCGAGCAAACTATAACTAGCCAAGCGCGCCAAAATTCAGAGCTGAGCCGCCCAAGCCACGAATCATAGCGGCTTTAACCGACTAGGCGCCCCGCAGCTCTCACGCTCCTTCGCGAACCCGCACCTCGTCCTCGACCTCTTGCAAAAACCGCTCCACGAGCTTGCTCTCATCGAGTTTGGCGACCACTTCGCCGTGGCGCATCACGATGCCGCGCCCGTTGCCGAACGCGATCGCCACGTCTGCGCCCTTCGCCTCGCCGATCGCATTTACGACGCAGCCCATGACGCTGATATTTAGCGGCGTTTTGATGTGCGCGGTTTTTTCTTCGACGATTTTGATCGCGCTTAGCAGGTCGCTCTGCAAACGCCCGCAGGTAGGACACGAAATGATATTGACGCCGCTTTTTTGCACGCCCGCGTCCTGCAGGATCGCGCGCGCGACGCGGATCTCCTCCTCAAGCTCGCCGGTGATGCTCACGCGCATCGTATCGCCGATCCCCTCCATCAGAAGCGTACCAAGCGCGATTGCGCTCTTGATGCTCGCGTGAAATTTCGTTCCCGCCTCGGTCACGCCCAGATGGAAAGGATACTCGCATAGCGGGCGCAGCGCGCGATACGCAGCCACCGTACTCGGCGCGTCCGAAGTCTTAAGCGAGATCGCGATATCGCTAAAGTCCTCATCCTGCAGCAGCGCGGCGTTATACAGCGCGCTTTGCACCATCGCCTCCACGCTGCGGCCGTATTTTTGCTCAAACTGCTCTTCGAGTGAGCCCAAATTTACGCCGATTCGGATAGGCAGGCTGCGAGCTTTACACGCGCGCACGACCTCTTTGATGCGATCCCTGCCGCCGATATTGCCCGGGTTTATGCGGATAGCATCGACAAACTCCGCAACCTGCAGCGCCAAGCGAAAATTAAAATGGATGTCCGCTACGATGGGGAGCGGCGAGCTTTTTTTGATCCGCGCGAGCGCGTCCGCGTCCTGCTTATCAAGCACCGCGCAGCGCACGATGTCGCAGCCCGCGAAATACAGGCGGTTTATCTGCTCTAGCGTGCCCTCCACGTCTTTGGTTTTAGAAAAGCTCATCGACTGCACGGAGATGGGCGCGCCGCCGCCGATTTTGACGGAGCCGACGGAGATTTGGCGGGTCGGATAGCGATTTTTCAAATTTAAGCCTTTAGAATTTTTTGCGCTATTTTATTCAAAACGGGGTTAAAATTTAATAATTCGCACTCGCTAGCCGCCGCTAGAATTTCGCCTACATAATTTCACTCACTAAATTTTACTTTTACGCTTGCAAAAAATTTCATTTCGCCGCGAAATTTGAGCAAATAGGGTTCTATAAAATTCCGCCATCTAATAAAATTCTAAAAATTCCGCTAGCAGGCGAAACTCTACAAAATTTTATGGCAAGCGAAATTTAATAAACCACGTAGCTAAGCAAAATTCTGCGAATTTAGCAGGCAAGCGAAGTCCTGCGACGTAAAATTACAAAATTAAGCTCTTAAAATTTCGGCGAAATTGTAACCGCAGTATCGTCGCAGTGCCCGTTCGCGCAAAACGAGTGCAGTCTGGTTTATCCTAGCAGCGCGGCATGCAGCCGTGAAATTTCAAAGCCCGTGGATGAAATATGAAAATTTTATTTTTAATTGCAGCAGTAGGGCATTTTTCGCACGGCGGCAAAGCCCAAAAAACGTCAGCCGTTCGTGTTTGCACACCGCGCCAGTATCGCGATCTTATAAAGGCAGCAAAATTTAAACCGCCTACGCATATAAATTGCGTCGGCGTGCCGCCTAAGCTAGCGCACTAGCTCCATATTCACCTTGACCCTGCTCATCTTATCCTGCAGCATATCCATCACTGACTCATTGCGCGATGAAGCGTCATCCGTCGGGGCTTCGTGCTGCTGCCACTTGCTTTTCGGCGCGGCGGGGCCCCACTGCGACGAAAATATCAGCCCGCGCTTTTTCTCGGTCTCAGGCGCAGGCTCGTAAGGCTGTGGAGCGGGCTTCGCCCAACGCTCATCATAACGCATCGCAGCACCTTGCCCTAGTGCATTACCCCGCTTTGGCGACGGTATTTTGCCAAGCGCACTACCGCCAGAGCGCCCTATCGCACGGCTAGAGCGAGTAGATGTGGGAAGATAGGGCGCGCGGGCATTTTGACGAGCCGTATACTTCGTGGCGCTCGAATGAGATGCAGCTGTATGTCCCATAGTGCCAGAACGAGTTGCACTATAGCCGTAGCGAGCTTGCGGCTGTGCAATTCGAGTCGTCGTTAATTTGCGAGCTTGTGCATCTACGATTTTGCCAGTCTGCTCATCCGCGCCTCCGTGAGTTTGCGCGCTTGTATTTCTCCGCATATCTGCGCCTCCGTGAGTTTGCGCAGTATTGCGAGCGCTTGGCGCCTCGTCCTCATAGATACGGGTCTTTGGCAAACGCATCAGCGTCGCAACTAGGCTCTTGCTAGCTTCATTCTGGCTGTTTGATTGATTAGCCGGGTGCCTAGATGCTTTATTTTTCGCAGAATGCGATGCGAAATTTTGCCCGGGATTTTTAGTAAAATTTTTCGCACTTTTTTGCGTGAAATTTTTAGCGAAATTCCTAGACGCACGCGTATTTTTTGTAAGCTTGGATTTTGAAAGGCTTTTAGCATTTGCAGATTTTTTAGCATGCGGCTCGGTAGAGGATTTCACCGAAGTATTTTTACTCAGATGATCTTTGGCTCGCAGATTTTGAGATGAAATTTTAGATTTATGGTTTTGCAACGCGGCGGGCGATTTATGGTTTTGCTGCGCGGCAAAAACACTAGAGAAGCTCGTCAAAATGAACGCAATTAAAAAAATACGAGCTAAATTTTTCATCGTTTTCCTTTCCATGGATTTTAGGCGAAATTTAGCAAAGCTTAGATTAAGCCGCGTTAAATTTAATGAGTGAGGCTATGAAATTTCAGCTCTAATTCCAAGCCGTATCGCCAAACAAAAACCTGGATAAAGGCTAAGCTGTAAAAATTCCGCAGCTAGGATTCTATCTGGCAATAAAATTTTATCACAACAAAAATATGACGCCACAACAAATTTTTATCTTGTAAGCGTTTAGGCGGGAGGGCTGATAAAATTTTAAAGTTTTAGAATTCTGCGCTTAGATTTTGGGCAATAGGTCAGAATTTAAGGTAAAAAGCAAGCTCAGATAAAGTTTTTAAATTTAAAGGATAATGCGGCAAAACCGTAAATTTGCGGTAAGATACGAAATTTATAAGATCATGCAGTGACTAAAAATCACACCGCTTAATCGCTAATTCATAATAAATCGCCGCGCCTTAGACATATCCAAAACGCGGCACATCTCATTTTACGGCGCATAGCAAAAGCATCGCCGCAAAGGCATTGCGGGGGCACCGTAAAATCTCACCACGCCGTTGCAATGGCATAGGAGCGCCGAATGACGCTCCTATGAGGGCTACATCATTCCGCCCATATCAGGCATTGGAGGCATTGCAGGTTTCTCCTCTTTGATCTCGCTTACGGTCGCTTCGGTCGTTAGAAGCAGGCTTGCGACGGAGACCGCGTTTTGAAGCGCGATACGCTCGACCTTCACAGGATCGATGATACCTGCCTCAAACATATTGACGTACTCGCCGTTTGCGGCGTTGAAGCCAAATTTTTTGTCTGAGCCCTGCTCGACCTTATTTGCTACGACACCCGCGTCAAATCCCGCATTCTCTGCGATCTGGCGAAGCGGAGCGAAAAGCGCGCGCTTAACAATGTCCGCGCCAATAAGCTCGTCGCCGCTTAGAGCTAGTTTTACGCTAAGTCCAGCTCTGATTAGCGCAGCGCCGCCGCCGATTACGATACCCTCGTCTACGGCTGCTTTGGTTGCGTTTAGAGCATCGTCCACGCGGTCTTTTTTCTCTTTCATCTCGGTTTCGGTCGCAGCGCCCACCTTGATAACCGCAACGCCGCCGCTAAGCTTAGCCATACGCTCTTGAAGCTTCTCTTTGTCGTAATCGCTCGTAGTCTCGGCGATCTGAGCCTTGATCTGCAAAACGCGCGCGTCGATATCTTTTTTCTTGCCCGCGCCGCCTACGATAGTGGTGTTGTCTTTGTCGATCACGATGCGCTCGGCTTGTCCAAGATCGGCCATAGAAGCACTTTCTAGCGTTCTGCCAAGCTCCTCGCTGATGACGGTACCGCCCGTTAAAATTGCAATATCTTCAAGCATCGCCTTTCTGCGATCGCCAAATCCAGGGGCTTTGACCGCAGAGATGTTTAGCACGCCGCGAAGTTTATTTACGACTAAAGTCGCAAGTGCCTCACCCTCGATATCCTCGGCGATGATTAGAAGCGGTTTGCCGCTTTTTTGAACCTGCTCCAAAACCGGTAATAGGTCTTTTAAATTTGTAATTTTTTTGTCAAATAGAAGCACTAGTGGCGAGCTTAGCTCGACTAGCATTTTCTCGGCATTTGTAATGAAATATGGGCTTAGATAGCCGCGGTCAAACTGCATTCCTTCGACTACGTTTAACTCATCGTTGATAGATTTTGCCTCTTCAACGGTGATGACGCCGTCCTTGCCGACTCTTTCCATAGCATCTGCGATCAGATCGCCCACCGCGCTGTCGTTATTAGCAGAGATCGTAGCAACCTGAGCGATCTCTTTTTTGCCACTTACTTTTTTGGATGATTTTTTTAGCTCCTCAATAACCGCAGCGCTAAATTTATCCATACCACGCTTAACTTCGATCGGATTTGCGCCCGCAGTTACGTTGCGTAGGCCCTCTTTAAAGATCGCGTGAGCTAGCACGGTCGCTGTAGTAGTGCCGTCGCCCGCTTGATCGTTGGTTTTACTCGCTACTTCGCGCACCAAAGAAGCGCCCATATTCTCTAGCGTGTCTTTTAGCTCGATCTCTTTAGCTACGGTTACGCCGTCTTTTGTGATCGCCGGAGCACCGAAGCTCTTTTGGATTAAGACATTGCGACCGCGAGGTCCCATCGTAACTTTTACAGCGTCGTTTAGCTTCCTAACGCCCGCGTAAAGCTTGTTTCTTGCGTCGTCTGAAAAAATAATCTCTTTTGCCATTTTCAATCCTTTTTATTTAATTATGCCTAAAACATCTTCTAAATTTAAGATAAGAAATTTCTTATCATCTAAGCTAATCTCGCTACCTGCGTATTTTGCAAACGCTACAGTATCGCCATTTTTGACGCCTTCACATTCGCTGCCGACAGCTACGATTTTGCCGGTCGAAGGCTTCTCTTTTGAAGCATTGTCTGGGATGATGATGCCAGAAGCGGTCTTTTTAGTTTCCTCCTCGCGCTCGATTAGAACGCGCTTGCCAAGTGGTTGAAATTTCATTTCAGTCCTTTCTTTGATTTGTGATTTCTAAAATTGGCACTCAATGTGTTTGAGTGCTAAGATTATATGCAAAATTTAAAATCTTGTCAATAGTTTATGAAAAATTTTTATAAAACTTTAGTGATTTAAACTCAAGTATTGAGATTTCAAATGTTAAATTTTAAGGGCTATAATACCCTCAAATTTTAAATTTTTAAGGGGATGAAATGAAAATTTTCGGCATAATCGCAGGAATTTTAATTCTGCTTATCGTAGGCGCGGGCTGCCTATTTTTCAGCGATTTTGGCAACAATCTTGCTAAGCCTTGTAGAATGGCGACTATTTTAGCTAAAAGTGCGGTAAAAAATCGCCTTATTTTTCGTTATTCGAGTAGCCATTATGACAAAAAATACAATAAAAATGTGGATTGAAACAGCGCGTCCGAAAACCCTACCGTTAGCCTTGGCAACCATTTTAACCGGTTCAGCGCTTGCCTATTGGGCGGGCAGTTTCCATTGGGGAATCACGGTGTTATGTTTACTCACCACCTTATTTCTGCAAATTCTTTCCAACTTCGCCAATGATTACGGTGATCATCAAAAAGGCTCCGACACGGCAGAACGTATCGGGCCATTACGCGGCATTCAACAAGGCGCGATTTCTGCAACACAACTGAAAAAGGGCTTTATGTGATGATCGCCTTGAGTTTCCTTTGCGGCGCATTATTGATTGGCATTGCCTA
>NZ_CALKTL010000042.1 GCF_937997405.1 uncultured Campylobacter sp.
CGGTGCGAAACAGAATTGTGATTATACAGGAGCGATGCTTAAAGGGGGCTGAATACGCAAGAGAAATTTTAAAAAACGATTTGGAAAATTTTAAATTTTATAATGAAATTTTATGTTTAACACGCCTGAGACAAATTTCATCTCCAGCCTCCGTAAAAATTTTATAAATTTTGTAAACGACCTATCCAAACTAAAATTTGATTATACCGCGATATGCCGTAATATCGCAACCGCCGACCGCATCCATTCGCGCATAAAACCCGCTTGCAAAACACTTAAGCGCACGATTATAAGATTTCGCTATAATCACGTCCGATTTAAAATTTATCAAAATTTAAAAGGACTTTTATGCGCGCAATTTTTTCTATCTATATCTTCATCATCGCGGCCCTTATCGGCATCGAGCTCTCGCTCGGCGCACTCGTAGCACCCGTGGTATTTTTCCCGCAGCAGATTATCGGAGAGGGCGTGCTATCGCACTTTCAAAGCGGCAAGCTAATGAGCGAGATCTTCGTAAAATACGGCAGCATCCTCATCGCAGTCTCGATCATCTGCCTCGTTTTTGAGATGATAAATTTCAATAACAACAAATCGCAATCCTTTCGCTTGCGCCTTTCGACCCTGATGCTGACGCTCGTAAATATCATTTTAGCCCTACTTTTCGTGCTTTACTTTACCGACTACGTTATAAATGCCCAGAAGATCGGTGCAGAAGCGACGATGACGCAGGAATTTGCCCAAATCCACGCGGCTAGCGAATGGTGCATGAAACTCATCATCGTGTTTCAAACGGTGCTGTTTTTCGCAAAAATCCTCCCCGCCCTGGCTGCGAGAGATGGCGTAGCAGCGAAAGACGCGCGGGATGAAAATTAAAATTTACTACGAAGACACCGACGCACAGGGCATCGTGTATCACGCCAACTACATAAAATTTTGCGAGCGAGCGCGCAGTGAGGCGCTTATGCAGGCAGGAGTGGACTTCGCGCGCGCGGACGCATACTTCGTAGTTAGCGAGCTTTGCGCTAAATTCCTCCGCCCTGCGCACCTCGGCGACACGCTTGAAATTCGCACGAACCTAGCCGCGCTCAAAAACGCCAGCGCCCTTTTGCAGCAAGAAATTTACAAGATCAAAGATATTAAAAAGACGGATTTCAGCGAGCTTTTATACGCGCAAGACGTAAAGATCGCCTTCGTAAAAGACGGCAAGCCGATCAAATTTAGCGCCGAAATTTTAGAATTTTTTAAATCACTTTGCGCGCCAAGCCAAAACCCCTCTATTAAATCGCGCAAGCCTTAGCGTCGCAGTTTGCGCCGTTGTCGCAAATCCATTTTTGAAAATCTGCTTGTATTTCGTCCTGCCGAAGCTTGGAATGTCGCCGATCGTGCCCACCCCGCTGCGTATCATCACGGCGATCTACTATGCGATCGGCCGTCCGTGCGCCGCAGCGTCAAGCTGCTGCCTTGAGGCGATGACATCTCGCATCGGCGACCCCTTATAAAATTTCGCATCCGCAGTCTGCGCCGCTCTACTCCGCTCGCTGTTTACACTAAGTAGAGCGTAAATTTCGTCGCCGTCCGACTGCACGAATAATAGCTGCGCTTCCTCGCGACAAGCCATTTTATCCTGCGTAAAATTTCATCGTTGCTTACTCGCTCCAAAACAGAGTGCGCGAAATTTTGCTCGCTGCCTACTCTTTCCAACGCGAGCTGCGTGAAATTTCAATCCGTAGCGGGTACCCAAACGGCTTTGTTTTTGAAATTTAGCCTTGTGCGAACTTTCGTTTTTGCACGTAACCTCGCCGCGGCACGTTATCTCGCGCGATTATTTTTGTTCGCAACTTTGCTCTTGTGCGAAAGAGCATGCGCTAAATTTCCAAAAAGTTCGCTCTTGCGGGCTGAAATTTGCGCGGGTACCTCTCACCGAGCAAAATAAGGCGCATGGCGAACTTTCTTGGTTTCTGCGTTTTTCTGCCGACATAGCACGCGAAATTCTGCCGCGATAGCCTTGCTAAGGCGTGCTACCGGATTTTTACTCAAAATTTTTATACAAAAGCAAAATTTATGGACGAGCTGCTTAGTTTTGCGCCGCGCGGCCATCCCCGTATCGCGATTTAAATTCACTGCAGCTCTCGCCGCCACGTAGAATTTCCAAAAAATGCCGCTATCCTACGCCGACACGGGATTTTGCGAAGTGGTAATGTTCTTCGGCGGCGTAAAATTTCGCAGCGGGCAATACGTAAAATTTGATCCGCTTTGTTATCTTGCGACGAAGTAAATTTTGCGCTGCCACAAAATTGCGCTCAGCAATGACCCAGTCTGTATTCCTTTACTTTGCCTCAAAATGCCCCGCAAGCCGCGGCGCCCGCGCAAAAGCCGCGCGCAAAATCAAAAGCACGCAAAAAGCGCCAAAAATCCGCCTCACAGCAGCCCTTTTATCTTTTGCAGATCCTCTTTGAAAAGCTCCGCCTTGCTCGGATTTTGCGCGATGAATGCAGGATCGAAGCTCGGCACGAAGCTGATGCCGCCCTCGTTAAAGACCGAGCCGTGCAGCACGTCCATGCCCGCTAGATCGCCGTTTCGCAGCACGATTTTGCAGCAGAGCTCTCCTAGGCAGAGCACGACTTTGGGTTTTAAAATTTTGATCTCGTCGGTCAGATACGGCGCGCATTTTAAGATCATTTCCGAGCTTACGCGCCTATTTTGCGGCACTGCGCACTTTATCAGAAAGCTAAAATAAATTTCTTCCGGCGCGCAAATTTGATCTAGCGCCGCTGCTACTTCAGCCTCCAAACCGCCGCCAAAACCCTCGTTAGTGCCCGGCGCGAGAGCTACGATCATAAGTTTTACGTTCGCGGGAGTTTTAGAATTTTTGATAGTTTTGAAATTTTTAAAATTTTGCTCGCTAGAGCTCGTGCGCGTTTTGGCAAGCTCGCAGAGATTGCACTCGGCGGTAGCGGATTTCAGCGCGTCCAGCGCCTTGAAAAATCGCGCGCCGCCGCTTAAAATTTCGGCGCCTACGTAGCGGTAGCCGAACGCTTTGTAATAAAGCAGTCTGCGTAGTTGCGAGCTTTGCACGGCGCGCCTACGATCTGTTTAAATTTCGCGCGACGAATCCGCGATCAAACTGCGCCAAATCTTTATAAAATTCCGCCCTAAAGCCCTGCTCGCGCAAAAACGCCGACAAACTCTGCTTTTGATCGTAGCCCATCTCGCAGGCTAGAAATTTTGCGCGCCGTGCGGCGATCAGCACGATGCGTTTTAAAATTTCATCCCCCCTCTCGCCGCCAAACAGCGCCGTTTTCGGCTCTTGCAGCACGCGCGCGTCCAATGCGTAGGAGTTTGCGATGTATGGGGGATTTGAGACGATGAGATCAAACTCGCCCGCGATCTCATCCGCGTAGGCGCAGTGTACGAACTCGACGTCTGCGCCCAAATTTGCGGCATTTGCGCGCGCCACCTCAAGCGCATCCGCGCTGATGTCGCTAGCTGTGATACGGCAAGAAGGAAGTAGCTTTTTTAAGCAGATAGCGATTATGCCGCTGCCCGTACCGATCTCGCAAATGCGCGGCTCGCTCAAGCTCTGCGCCAAAGTAAGAGCTTTTTTCACTAAAATTTCGGTCTCGCAGCGCGGTATCAGCACCCGCTCGTCGACGTAAAATTTAAAGCCCATAAACTCGCAGCTTTGCATGATGTATTCAAGCGGGCGGCCGTCTTTAAATTCAACGATCTTGGCGCGAAATTCCGCTTCATGCGCGAGCTCTTCCGAGCATCTTAGCACGAGCTGTTCGTCACTAAGTCGCTCGCAAAGCTTTAAAATTTCGCGCGCGACATATTTTGAGCCGCACTGCCCCAAGCCCCATCTTAGCGCCTCAGCGATCCTCATCAAGCTCTCTTATGCGCTCATACAGGCTCGGGTGCGAATGATACACCGCGGCGTAAATTTTATGAGCGAGCGGAAACGCCTTGTTTTCGCTGCCCAGCTTCTTTAGCGCGCCGATCATGCTCTTTTTATCCTGCATGCTGGCACCGTGCCGGTCCGCGCTGAATTCGTGCATGCGGCTAATCTTGCAGATCACCGGCTCAAAAAACGCATGCAAAATCGGCGCAAACAAAATCATAAAAACCAGCGTCGCGCCGCCGCCCGCGTTAAGCCCCAGCGCGCCGAATACGCCCCCGGGAAGATTTCCGAATACCGCAAACGTCACGCCCAAAAGCACGAAGCTAAGCGCTAAATTTTTCAAAATATCGCCGTGTTTGAAATGCCCGAGCTCGTGCCCTAAAACGGCTAAAATTTCATCCTCGCTCAGCTTTTCGATGAGCGTGTCGAAAAGCACGACCTTTTTCGTCGCGCCGAAGCCGCCGAAATAGGCGTTTAGGCGCTTGTCGCGCTTGCTCGCGTCGATCGTAAAAACGCCGCTACTTTTAAAGCCGCAGCGCTGCAAAAGTCCCTCTATGCGCTCTTTTAGCTCGCCATGCTCTAGTGGCTGCATTTTATTAAACAGCGGCGCAATAACGGTCGGATAAATTAAATTTATCAGTAAAATCACGCCGAAGCTTAGTAAAAAGCCCCAAACCCACCAGTGCGCGCCCAGGCTATTTACGCAAAAAACGAGCGCAGAGGCTACCGCAAAGCCGAAAATGAGCGTGAGTATGAGCGATTTTAGCGCGTCTTTTACGAAAACAGCGGGCGTTATCGTGGAAAAGCCTAGGCGCCTGTCTTTAACGAAGGTTTTGTAAATTTCAAGCGGAAGCGATATCGCGCCGCCGATGATTAAAAACGCTGTTACAAAGCAGCTCCCCGCCAAAATCCCGTCGCCCGCTACACCATATATCGCGCGCTGTAACGCGCCCGCACCCGCAAGTATCCAAATAAGCGCCACTGCGAAAGAAAAGCAGTGCGAAAATATATTAAATTTTAAATTTACCGCGCCGACCTCGCCCGCCTTGTGATAATCCTCCTCGCTAAGCACCACCGCAGGCTCTTTTAGCTTGGCGCGGATGAAGCTTAACTCAAGCAGATCAAGCGAAATTTTATAAATCGTGTAAAGCGCGTATAAAAAGATCAAAAACCAAACCATCGCGCCTACTTTAGGCTCTCGGCGAGCGAAAGCACTTCGTAATATTCATTTTCCATACTGTTTAACGTTCCTCTTTTTTCTTCAAGTTCTTCAAAAAGCCCCTGCATACCGAGCTTTTGATAAATTTCAGGCGTCGAAAGCGCGTGATTTAGCTCCTTTATGCGCGCCTCTATAGCCTCGATCTTAGCGGGATACTCCTCTAAAATTTTATTCTGTTTGTAGCTAAGTTTGGCGGCGCTCGTTTTCTCCTTTTTATTTTCGCGACCGCCTTCCTCTGCGCTCGCGCTCGCGCCCGCATCGGTCTCGATCTGATCGATCTCCGCCATCTCGTCTTCAAACTCCAAATACTGCGAATAGGGCATTTGAATTTGATCGATCGTGCCGTTTTTTTCAAAAACCCAAAGCTTATTCGTGATCTTATCGATGAAATAGCGATCGTGGCTTACGATGATTACCGCACCTTCGAAGCTTAGCAGATAATCTTCCAAAATATTGATCGTCGCGATATCAAGATCGTTTGTGGGCTCATCCAAAATCAGACAATCATACTGCTCGGTAAAGAGCTTGGCAAGCGCCAGGCGGTTCTTTTCGCCGCCGCTAAGCACGCCCACGGGCTTATCTAAAAACTCCTTCGGAAACAAGAAATTTTTCAAATACCCATAGACGTGCATGTAGCTGCCGCGGACGCTTATGTGATCGCCCCCGTTGGGGCAAAAAATTTCGATTATGCTTTTATCGTCCGTGATGCCGCTGCGGGTCTGATCGAAGTAGCCGATCCTGATCTCGCCGCGTTTGATCTCGCCCGCATCGATCTTGCTGCGACCGAGTAGAATTTTAAGCAGAGTACTTTTGCCCGCACCATTGGCGCCTACGATACCGATGCGCTCGCCCTGCAAAACCCGCGCCGAAAAGCCCTTGAAAAGCACCTTGCCGTTTAAAATTTTACCGATATTCGTGCATTCAAAGAGCATCTTTTTGCGATTGTCGCCGCCCGTGCCGTTAAAACTCCTACTCGCGCGCTCCAGCTCGAGCCGCACGCGACGGATCGCGCCCGGATTTTTCTTCGCATCCTGCCTCATCTGCATGATACGCGCCTTGCGCCCTTCGTTGCGTTTAAGGCGCGCCTTTACGCCGCGGTGCAGCCACTCCTCCTCGGCACGCAGCTGTTTAAGCAGCGTCTCGTGGGACTTTTCGAGCGAGGCGAGCATCTCCTGCTTGCGCCTCAGATAGTTCTCGTATCCGCCGTCGAAATTTGAAATTTTACCCTCTTCGAGCTCGATACTGCGCGTTGCCAAGCGGTCGATGAAGTAGCGATCGTGGCTGATAAAAACGATCGTCTGCTTTGATGCAAGCAGCATATCTTCTAGAAATTTCACCATATAGACGTCAAGGTGGTTCGTGGGCTCGTCCAGCAGCAGCACGTCGGGCTTTTTAAGCACTAGCGCGCCCAACGCCACGCGACGAATTTCGCCACCGCTAAGCGTACAGACGGAGCGGTTTTCATAAATTTTAAGTCCGAAATTTTGCAGCACCTGCTCGATCTTATTGTCGATCTGCCAGCCGTCCTTGGCCTCGATAAATTTAATCAGCTCGTCTTGGCGCGCCAAAAGCTCCCTGTTTTCAGGCTGCGCGGCGATTTCGCTTGAGATCGCGTCGTATTCGCTAAGGGCGACGTAAATTTCGGCTAGCTCCCTTCGCAGCGCGTCTTTGACCGAGAGATTTTCGTCAAATTTAGGCGTTTGAGCGAGCATCTGGATATTTAGCCCGTTTTGAGTGATCACGCGCCCCTCGTCGATCTCGCACAGACCCGCAATTATCTTCATCAACGTGGATTTGCCGCCGCCGTTTTTGCCGATCACGGCAACGCGCTCATTGGCGTCCAGTGCGAAATTTACGCCGTCTAAAACGACGTGAGAGCCGAATTTTTTCGTAACATCGATAAGCTCGATCAAAGCCAATTTTAAGTTCCTCTAGTGTTAAATTCGGTGATTTTACACAAAATTCTATTAAATTTTAATAACTTTTAAGGCTTTAGCGATGCAAAGTTTGGAATTTAACGGCCTGCGCGTAGAAATTTTCGCCCCGCACGCACCGTCTTTTGGGACAGCTACGCGTGCGCAGCCTCTTGCATCCGTACAGTCTACCCCCTATCCGAGCCCTGCTTGAGTGCCGTGCCGATCATCTACCTGCACGCCTTGGAGTTTAGCGCGGCCAGTGTGGGCGAAATTTACGAGCTCGTCTCGCGAGGCGCCGATTTCGTGCTTGCGGCGATCTATCTAAACGAGGCGCAGTGGGGCGATAAGCTTAGCCCGTGGTCGGCAAAGTCGCCGTTTAAGGGGGTGCGCGATTTCGCAGGCGGCGGCGCGGCGCACTTGGAAAAATTTACGAACGAGTTGATCCCGCGTATCGAGCGGCACGTATTCGGCGCAGGAAAGCCTTCGTGGCGAGCGTGCGCGGGATACTCGCTGGCAGGGCTTTTTAGCGCGTATGCGGCGTTTGCGAGCGATAAATTTCAAAAGATCGCCTGCGTCTCGGCATCGTTTTGGTTTAGCGGCTTTGATGCCTTCGTCGCCGCGCACTCGCCGCAAAGGGGGCTGACACACGTCTATGCGTCCTTGGGCGAGGCCGAGATGAACCCGAAAAATCCGCGCGGAGCACTATGTGGCGAGACGGCGCAAAATTTCATCGCAAAATGCCGCAGTGCGGGCGCAAAGGCGGAGTTTGAGCAAAATCCGGGCGGGCACATGCAAGATGAGATCGCAAGAATTTCAAAAGCGCTTTTGAGCCTCGTAAACTCCTAAAATTCGAGTAAATTTTAAAATTTCACGGCGCGACAGAATAGGAGCAGCGAGAGATCGAAATAAACGAACCGAGAAGTGGCACGAAGCGTAAATTTAAAGCTAGTCGCCGCTAGAATTTCTCGCGCAACGGTTTTTTGTGCGATGCAATGAAATTTAGAACAAACCTGCGTTAAAATTTTATGGCACAAGCGGTGCGGCAAGAATGGCGCACCGCAATTCGGCGCGAATGGTACAGCGCATCCGTCGGTGCTTTAGCGGCTTTGATAAGTGTGAATCGGTTTTGAGCGTAAATCATACGGCAGCTCGTCGCTGTGGCATGGGGTGGGGTGCAAATCGCAAACGAGCCGCTACCGAATTTTGCTAAACGGCTTGATGCAAATCGCGAGCAGAGGCTGTTAATTTTCGTAGAAAAGTACGGGGCTAGTGGTTTAAAATTTCAAGCGAACAGTCGTTATAAAATTTGAAGCAAATCATCTCGCAGCTAGGATTTAGCGCGCCTGCAAGCTAAATTTAAACAGCAGCGCGCCGTGTATGATCCCGCCGTTTTGTTTAGTTTACCGGCGGGCTAAATTTACCGCTGAAATTTCAAAATTTACACTGCACCAAAGAGCGCTTTGGCGCTACGATACGTGCCGCTTAGTTTAAATTTTAAAATTTAGCGTCGGGCGGGCGCACTTAGCCGATACCTGCCGAATTTGCGGCGGCAGAATTTGCAGAATTTTGTCCTGTGAAATTTCGCGCCGCATGCTTCATTATCAGCTCTCTACCGCGCACTTTGTCCGGAGCCACTTCGCCTTTTCTCTCGCTATACAGACAGCGCCGACCGCTCCATTACTCGCGCCCACTATGTCATTTGCTACATTTGCTCGGAACCAACTGCAAAAAGCTGCAAATGCACCGAATTCTAACCGCACACTCTAAATTTCACCATCTACGCAAAGGGCAGAATTTTTTTGTAGTTGCTCCACAGCTCGCTATCTTCGCCGAAATACGCGAGCAGCCCGCGCGCGTTGCGATCGAAAGGGTCGGGCTCTTCATCCTCATTGACTCGCTAGAGGCGCTACTCTGCCCTTGGGAGGCGGAGGAAGAGTGAGGACTATACACACCCGCCTGGTTGATACGTTGTCCTATATAGAGAGCCTCCACCCTAAGGAGTGCTCCACAGCATCGTATCACCTCCTAAAGCAATCACTCTCGATGGTCAAACGATTATCTACCTTTTCTCTTCTCCTCTTTCTCTCGCTCTTCTCTGCCTCCACGACCTTCGCTCAGAAGGCTAAGCGTGCCTCCTCACCGAAGAGCAGCGTAGCACGAAAGCACACCTCCGCTCCTGAGTCGACGATACGTCGGTTCTACACGGAGTATATCCGATCCTTTGACCGCATGTATGAACCCGAGCAGATGGATTCGCTCATCCTGGCGCACGTCACTCCTGAAGCCAAGGCCAAGCTAGAGCGGGTACGTGCCATGACGGATCTTGATCCCATCCTCCGTGCCCAGGATATCGACTCGGGGGCAGAGCATAGCCTCAAGATTCGTAGCCTAGGTCAAGACTGGTATCAGGTCTCCTTCGGGGAAGGGGAGGGCTATCAGGCGATCCCCCTCCGTCTGAAGAAGGTAGGGGCGAAGTACCTGATTGATTTCATCACGCCCCCCTGGCATGAGACGGCCTATGGTGATCGCCTCCTCGCTAATCCCTTCGCCTCCGTTGATCGGGTGGATGAGTCCAGCCCATCGGCCTTCGTCCTCTCCTTCTACAAACGCTATATCTCTGCTTACCTAGCCATGAAGCCTACCCTCAAAGAGGAACTGAAGACGCTACGTGATCGCTACTGCACTCCGCAGACGATCCAGCTCTACTACGATCGTCTAGCCACGACAGGCGAGGTGGAGAGTGGCTACTTCGATGTCCTCATTGACAATACCGACTTCGACCCTACATGGTGCTCTTCGCTAACCGTCCGTCCCAACTCATCCTCCGATCTACTGGAAGTCCTCTATAATCCTAGTTCGAACGATCGCACCCTCCCTCGTAAGCTTCTAGTACGTGCAGTACGCCTCTCCACGGGAGGCTATCGTCTG
>NZ_CALKTL010000043.1 GCF_937997405.1 uncultured Campylobacter sp.
AGTCGTCAAACAGTCGTAGTTGAACAAATAAAAGCTCCGTCGGTTTATTAAAACAAAAAAATTATATTTTAATTATTTTGAAATACTAGGTTTTTATCCTTTATTGAAAAAGTTTATATTAAATGGTTAGTTTATTTTGTTTATATTTTAAGTAGGCTGTCTCCTTTCACCTACATTTCTAGAATTTCAATTTTACTAATTCAAAATTTCCAAAATAAAAAAGCAGAAAAACTCCTAATTAATAAAAATTTTCCTGCTTAATTTGTTTTTCAATTAATTATTATTATTTTTCGCTTCGTTTCTTTAATGCCGCTTTTATCCAGCCTGTAAACAATGGATGTGGACGATTTGGACGGCTTTTAAATTCTGGATGGTATTGTGATGCTATAAAATATGGATGGTTTTTTATTTCGATTACTTCCACATAATTTCCATCTGGAGATAATCCTACAATATCCATTCCAGCTTTTTCAAATTCTTCCCTGTAAGCATTATTAAATTCGTATCTATGTCTATGTCTTTCAGTTATTTCAGTTTTTCCATATATATTTGCAGCCAAGCTATCGTCTTTTAATACACATGGATATGCTCCAAGACGCATTGTCCCTCCCATATCTTTCAGACCTTTTTGCTCTTCCATAAGGCTTATAATTGGATATGAAGTGTCTTTTTCAAATTCTGTCGAAGTTGCATCTTTATAGCCAAGTACATTTCTTGCAAATTCCACACAAGCCATTTGCATTCCAAGACAAATTCCAAAGAATGGAATGTTATTTTCTCTTGCAAATTTTATCGCTTCAACTTTTCCATCTACTCCTCTGTCACCAAATCCACCTGGCACTAAAATTCCATCATAATCAGCCAGTTTTTTCACATCAAATTCTCCAGCCTTAAAATAATCAATTTCAACTTTTGTATCAAGATTAAACCCAGCATGCTCGATTGATTCATGAATACTGATATAAGCATCTTTTAATTCAATATATTTTCCAACAACTGCTACTTTTACAATCTTTTTAGGGTTTTTGAATTTTTCTACCATTTTAGTCCATTCAGTCAGTAACGGCTTTTCATTTTTTATTTTAAAATGTTTACAAATTACATCGGCAAGTCCTAATTTTTCCATAGTTAATGGTATTTCGTAAAGACTTTCTGCATCTAATGATTCAATAACTGCTTCTTCATCAATATCACAGAAAAGTGAGATTTTTTTCTTAATATTCTCATCAACAGGATGTTCACTTCTCACTACAATTACATCAGGCGAGATTCCAAGCCCTTGAAGCATTTTTACACTATGTTGTGTAGGTTTTGTCTTTAATTCTCCTGCTGCTTTTAAATATGGCAACAATGTTACGTGAATATAAGCGATATTTTCTCTTCCAACTTCTCTCTTTAATTGACGAATTGCTTCAATAAACGGATCGCTTTCTATATCTCCAATAGTTCCACCAATTTCAGTAATTACAATGTCAGAATTATTTTCTTCAGCTGCTTTTATAACATTATACTTAATTTCATCTGTCACGTGAGGTACTGTTTGTACTGTTCCACCTAGAAACTCTCCACGACGTTCTTTTGCAATAATTTTTGACATAATTTTTCCTGTTGTCAAATTATTATATTTTGTCAGATTTTCATTGATAAATCTTTCATAATGCCCCAAATCCAAATCAGTTTCTGCTCCATCTTCTGTAACAAAAACTTCTCCATGCTGATAAGGACTCATAGTTCCTGGATCCACATTTATATATGGATCAAATTTTTGGATTGTAACTTTATATCCCCGCTCCTTTAATAGTCTTCCTAATGAAGAAGCCACAATCCCTTTTCCAAGCGATGAAACAACTCCACCTGTAACAAAAATATATTTTGTTGTACTTTGTTTATCCATTTTTCCTCCTAATTTTGTTTCACATATATATTAATTTTTATTTATTCTTGGCAATTTACTGAAATATCATTTTACTCTTTAAATATTGCTCAATAACTTTTTTTATCTAACAAATATCGATATTTTTTTACTTCAAAACATCTTTCTAAACTTTAAATATATAGTCTCTAAATAAATATATTAATTTTAAATTTTTATTGTGTTTGCCAATAATTTTTATATCAAAGCATAGAGTAAATGAGAGTTTTAACGCTTAGATTGGTAGTTAATTCGTAAGTCGGTATTGAAGTAGATATCGGATATAGAAATTTATATAAATCTTGGTAATTAAAGATTTTTCTAAAAGTTTTAAAACCTCAACAATTATACTGTCATTTACTTACAAACTCGGTAAAATCACTGATTATTATCGCTAGGCACCTTTAAAATTTGAACTAAATTTCACGTTTTTAGAATTCTTATTAAAACTGAATGCCGTTAAAGCCGCTAATTTATATTTTTTCGCGATAGCATATCTTAAAATTCTGATTAAATTTAACACGGCGGCAGATTTTAAAATTTACCGCCTTTTTTGCACTTTAACTTTTGGAGCGGTTTTTGCGCCTTGCGCTTTTGCCTGTGGGCGCTCGATGATGCGGATATTAGCGTTTGAGCGGAGCCTGTCGTTGAACTCAGTGACCGCCTTTTTGCGCTCGGAGGTCACGTAGCCTTCGATCGCCTTGTCTTGCACACTGTCAAAATCAAGCGTATGAAGCCCCTTTTTGTCGTTTACGTAAAACATTTCGTAGCCGTTGCGCGTAGGGATTATCGGCGAAAATTTGCCCTGCTCGACGTTCGTGACGATATATTTGAGCCCCTCGTCCATTTGATTGGCCTTGAGGGTTCCTTTCATCACATACACGTCGCTTGGGCGGAGCTTTGGATTTGCGCGGATCTTATCTAGCGGAGCCTGAGATTTCGCGATATAGCGGGTGAGCGTGATGCTATCGAAGGTTGTAAATAATGAACTATTTTGGCTGTAAAATTTTTTAACATTTTCGGGGGTCGTGCGGTGCTGCACGTCCGCAAATATCGAGCCATAGAGCTTTTCTTCAAGCAGTGTGTGGCGGATATTTGCTTTAAAGTCATCGTAGTTCATGCCTTGCTTTTGCACAGCGGTTTTGAGTTGGTCTAAGCTAAGCTTATTTTGATCAGCGATCGCTTTGAGTCTCGCGTCGATCTCCGCGTCATTTACCGCGATGCCGCGGCGTTTAATCTCGGATTGTTGCAGCTTTTGCCCGATTAAAATTTCCATCGCAGCTTGCGGCGAAGCGCCCGTTAGCTTCTGAACTTTGGCTAGTTCGTAGCCGGTGATGGGCTCATTATCTACCACGGCGATGACGCCGTTTACTACTTCGGCATTTGCACAAACAGCACAGATCATTGCGGAAAAAAGCAGTTTCTTTATCATTTTTAACCTTTATTTAGTCTTTTTGCTTTATAATTACAAGATCGCGATTATAACATTAAATGGTAATTTTTGCAAAGGAATTTTATGATAGTAACTCGTTTTGCGCCGAGTCCTACGGGATATTTACATATCGGCGGACTTAGAACGGCGCTTTTTAGTTATCTTTACGCTAGAGCAAACG
This sequence comes from uncultured Campylobacter sp., assembly GCF_937997405.1. Taxonomy (GTDB): domain Bacteria; phylum Campylobacterota; class Campylobacteria; order Campylobacterales; family Campylobacteraceae; genus Campylobacter_B. The sequence goes on from NZ_CALKTL010000043.1 coordinate 3,526, forward strand.
GCGGCAAATTCCTGCTGCGTATTGAGGACACTGATCTGAAGCGCAATTCGCAGGAGGCTGCTAAGGCGATCGAGGAAGCCTTTAAGTGGTGCAATCTGGACTATGATGGGCAGATCGTGTATCAAAGCTCGCGCTTCGATCTTTACAAACAATATGTCCAAAAGCTGCTAGATGAGGGTAAGGCGTACAAGTGCTATATGAGCAAGGACGAGCTTGACGAGCTGCGAGCGCAGCAGGAAGCTCGCAAAGAGCGCCCGCGCTACGATAACCGCTATCGCGATTTTACCGGTACGCCACCTGCAGGGATCGAGCCCGTAGTGCGTATAAAAGCCCCGCTTAGTGGCACGATAGAATTTAGTGACGGCATCAAGGGTGAGATAAAATTTAATGCTGCCGATATTTTGGACGATTTCATCATCGCGCGTTCCGACGGCACGCCTACGTATAACTTCACGGTCGTGATCGACGACGCGCTGATGGGCGTCACGGACGTGATCCGCGGCGACGATCATCTAAGCAATACCCCAAAGCAGATCGTGCTTTATAACGCGCTAGGCTTTAAAATCCCGAAATTTTACCACGTCGCGATGATCAACGGCACCGACGGCAGCAAGCTAAGCAAACGCCACGGCGCTACCGACGTGATGGAGTATAAGCGCATGGGTTATCTGCCGCAAGCTCTGCTAAATTTTTTAGTACGCCTAGGCTGGAGCCACGGGGATGATGAAATTTTTAGCATGGAGGAGATGAAGCGATATTTTGATCCTAACCATATCAGTAAAAGCTGTAGCACCTTCAATCAAACCAAGCTCGAGTGGCTCAATGCGCATTATATTAAAAACTCTGACGACGACGAGCTTGTCTTGCAGCTTGTGGAATTCGGCGTCGATATTCGCTCGCACGCGAAAAAACATCTCATCGCGCAGCAGTACAAACAGCGCGCAAAGACGCTAGTGGAGATGGCCGAGGGCATTAAAATTCTTCTAAATCGCCCGAGCTGCTACGACGAGAAAGCGTATAAGAAATTTGTAACCGAAAGTTCGCTAAGCTTACTCGCAAAATTTGCGGATACTCTAAGCGCAAATTTAAATGCAAAGGAATGCGAGGAAAGGACGATGGAGTTTTTGGACGCAAGCGGCGCCAAGCTAAAGGATCTTGCCCAGCCGCTGCGCGTTGCGATCACGGGGGGAAGTGTAAGTCCGTCGATTTTTGAAATTTGTGAAATTTTAGGAAGCGACGAAGTTAAAACGAGAATTTCAAATTTAATCAAAAAAGGATTATAAAATGGCTAAAGTAAACGTTGAAGCAGCTTTGAAGTACCACATAGGCGGTAAAATCGGTACGAATGTAAAAACACCCTGCGCTACAGCGGAGGATTTGGCGCTTGCATATACGCCGGGCGTCGCGGAGCCTTGCAAGGTGATCGAAGGTGATCACGAGGCTGCGTTTAAATACACGAATAAAGCCAATCTCGTAGCCGTTATCACTAATGGCACAGCGGTTTTGGGGCTTGGTGATATCGGCGCAATCGCCGGAAAGCCCGTAATGGAGGGTAAAGCGGTTTTGTTTAAAAAATTCGGCGGCGTTGATGCCTTCGATATTGAGATCGACGAAAAAGATCCTAAAAAGATAATTGAAATTTGCAAAGCGCTTGCGCCTACGTTCGGCGGTATAAATTTAGAGGATATCAAAGCTCCCGAGTGCTTCGAGATAGAGCGCGAGCTGCAAAAAGCCGTCGATATCCCCGTCATGCACGACGATCAGCACGGTACTGCGATGATTACGGGCGCAGGGCTAATCAACGCAGCCCTTATCAGCGGCAAAAAGATCGAGGATATGAAGATCGTAGTCAGCGGCTCGGGTGCTGCTGGCATAGCGTGTGCAAAGATGTATCGTAATTTAGGCGCCAAACATATCATAATGCTCGATTCCAAAGGGGTGATCCACAAGGGTCGCACCGATCTTACCGAGCAGAAGAAAGAATTTGCCCTAGACACCACAGATCGCACGCTAGAGGATGCGATGAAGGGCGCGGATATGTTTTTGGGCCTTAGCAAGCCGGGCGTTTTAACCAAAGAGATGGTAAAGACTATGGCGCCGCATCCAATCATTTTTGCGCTTGCAAATCCGGTACCGGAAATTTATCCAAGCGAGGTCGAGGAAGTACGAAACGACGCGATCGTAGGCACAGGCAGAAGCGACTTTGCAAATCAGATCAATAACGTTTTGGGCTTTCCGTATATCTTCCGCGGCGCGCTTGACGTAAGAGCCAAAAAGATTACCGAAAATATGAAAATTGCGGCCGCTCGCGCGATGGCGGATCTTGCTCGCGAAGAGGTTCCTGCAGAAATCCGCAAGATGCTGGGCAAAGATAGCTTAAAATTCGGCAAAGACTACGTGATCCCAAATCCTTTCGATCCGCGCGTATTTGCCGTGATCTCGACGGCGGTTGCAAAAGCTGCGGTAGATGACGGCGTCGCTCGCGTCAAAGAGTTCGACGCTGCGGCTTATAAAAAAAGCCTAGAAGCCAAAAAGCTATGATTTTTTGCTCTAACACGAGGCTAGATTAAATTTAAGAGGCGTAAATGAAAGATTTGGCTTTACTTACCGATTTTTATCAGCTTAGTATGATGCAGGGTTATTTTTTTACAAAGCTCGATCAGACGGCGGTTTTTGACGTTTTTTATCGCAAAAACCCAAGCGGCGGCGGTTACGCGATATTTTGTGGCTTAAACGAGGTCGTGGATTATATCGAAAATCTCAAATTTAGTGACGACGATATCGCGTATCTAAAAAGTTTAAATTTCTTTAAGCCGGAATTTTTGGAATTTCTAAGAGGCTTTAAATTTAGTGGCGAAATTTACGCCATGGATGAGGGGCAGATCGTATTTCCGCACGAGCCGCTAATTCGAGTCAAGGCAAACATTATGGAGGCGCAGCTCATCGAAACTGCGATCCTAAATACTATAAATTTTCAAACTCTCATCGCTACGAAAAGCTCGCGTATAAACTTTAGCGCCAAAAATGATCCAGTGATGGAGTTTGGCTTGCGCCGCGCTCAGGGGCGAAGTGCGGGCATCTACGGCGCAAAGGCTGCGATTATAGGCGGTTGCATCGCCACGTCAAACGTGCTCGCCGCAAAGAAATTTGACGTCCCTGCGATCGGCACTCACTCGCACTCGTGGATTCAGAGCTTTGATAGCGAGCTGGAGGCGTTTCGCGCCTACGCTAAAATTTATCCGAACAGCACGCTTTTGCTCGTCGATACCTACGATACTCTCGCAAGCGGCGTGCCGAATGCGATCAAGGTTTTTAAAGAGCTTCGCGCGAGCGGTCATGAGCCGCTTGGAATCCGCATAGATTCGGGCGATCTGGAGTATCTGACCAAGCAGGCGCGTAAGATGCTCGACGCGGCGGGCTTTGAGAACGCAAAGATCACCGCATCTAACGATCTGGACGAATACGCGATCGATCAGCTTAAGCTCTTCGACGCCAAAATCGACAACTGGGGGATCGGCACGAGGCTTATTACGGGCGGAGATAGTTCGAGCCTCGGCGGCGTGTATAAGCTAAGCGGTATCGAAAAAGATGGCGAGATCATAGCTAAGATCAAAATTTCAAACGATCCGCGCAAGATCAATAACCCGGGCTACAAGCAGGTCTTTAGACTCTACGACAAAGATAACGGCATGGCGCTTGCCGATCTGATCGCGCTTGATGGAGAGAGCATAGACGAGAGCGCGCCGCTTGAAATTTTTCATCCTCTTTACACCTACAAGCGTAAAATTTTAACGAATTTCAGCGCGCATAAGCTCTTACGTCCCGTTTTCAAGGAGGGCAAATTCGTAGGTGTGCGCCGCACGGTAAGCGAGATCGCGCGTTTTAGCAAGGAGCAGAAGAGTAAATTTTGGCTCGAGCACCTTCGCAACGTCCATCCGCAAAGCTACAAAGTGGATCTCTCTCAAAAGCTTTGGGATATCCGAAAATCACTCATCAACGAGTGTAACCTAAATTTAAAGGAGAAATATGTTTAAAGTTCTATCGTGCGCCGCTTTGGCGTTAGTTTTGCTAGGATGCGGCTCAAACCAGCTCCGCCAATCCCCGGATAGCGCTATGAATAAGCAAGCACAGAGCGAAAAAACCATAACTCAAGAGAACGCAAAGACCTTCTATTTCGTCGATGACAAGGGCAAAAAGCTTTCGCTTAGCTCAAACGACGATTTCAATACCGCCGTGTTAAAGGACGATAGCGGCAAAAGCTACGACCTCAAGCGCGAGCGTGCCGCCGACGGCATCTATATGGAGAACAAGGACGGAGTGAGCATCCACTTCAAAAAAGGTGAGGGCATAGTGGAGTTTAGCAAATACAAATCCATCCCGATCACCGAGGTCAAATAAATCCTGAAATTTTTGGTTAAATTCCGATTTGGCGCCGGAATTTAACCTCTTTTCCTGCGCTAAATTCGGAGAAAGTTATGTTATTAGGCAAAATCGATTATCTAAATTTGCTCCCATTTCACGTATTTTTAAAATCCCTTCCGCTGCCGTCTTATGTTAAAAAATCGATAGAATTTAAAAAAGGGGTGCCGAGCAAGCTCTGCGCCGATCTTTATTATAGGCGCATAGACGCTGCGGTAATCTCCAGCATCGAAAGCCGCCGCTCAAAATACCGCAGGCTGCCTCTTGGAATCGTCGCAAAGCGGGAAGTGCTAAGCGTGCTCGTGCGCAAAAACTCGGCGCCCAGGCTCGATCCCGCGTCGATGAGCTCAAATATGCTAGCTCGCGTGCTGGATCTTAGCGGCGAGGTACTAATCGGAGATAATGCTCTAAAGGCTCTGCTTTCGCAGGGTAGGGATAAATTCTACGATCTGGGCGAAATTTGGCAGCAGCGCACGGGCTTGCCCTTTGTTTTTGGGCGGCTGTGCTGCGTGAAAAACGAAAAAGCTTACGCGCGCCTGGCGACGAAATTTTTACGTTCGCGCATTAAAATTCCAAGATATATCCTGCAAAGCTACACCATTTCGCGGGGCATAAAAGAGCGCGAAATTTTAAATTATCTGAAATTTATCGGTTATGAGATCGGCGTCCGCGAGGAGCTGGCGCTGAAAAAATTTATCGCTAAAGCCAAAAAATTAAAATTTAATCCGGTTCAAAAGGAGGAACTATGAAGTCTTACATCGACGGCTTGCTGCTAAATTTAAAGCGTGCCAATCCCGGTCAGGAGGTCTTTATCCAGGCATCGACCGAAATTTTATACTCGCTCATACCGCTTCTAAAGCGCGATGAGAGGTATGTGAAAAATAAAATTTTAGAGCGCATTTTGGCACCCGAGCGCACGATGATGTTTCGCGTCGTCTATATGAGCGACGACGGCGAGCCCTGCGTGCATACGGGATATCGCATAGAGTTCAACTCCGCTCTGGGCCCTTACAAAGGCGGTCTGCGCTTTCATCCGAGTGTAAATTTGGGCGTTTTAAAATTTTTAGGGTTTGAGCAAATTTTTAAAAATTCCCTCACGGGCCTTAATATCGGCGGTGCAAAAGGCGGCGCAAATTTCGATCCCAAGGGCAAGAGCGACGGCGAAATTATGAGATTTTGTCAAGCTTTTATGTTAGAACTTCACCGCCTAATCAGCTCCAATACCGACGTGCCTGCGGGCGACATCGGCGTGGGCGGTCGCGAGATCGGCTATATGTACGGCGCGTATAAAAAGCTCACCCGCAGATTCGACGGCGCGCTTACGGGCAAGGGGCTAAGTTGGGGCGGCAGCCTTGCGCGCACTGAAGCTACGGGCTACGGCTCGGTCTATTTTGCAAACGAGATGCTCGCTACCAGAGGCGATTCGCTGCACGGCAAAATTTGCACGATCTCGGGCGCCGGCAACGTCGCGATCTACACCGCCGAAAAGCTCTATCAGATGCAGGCTAAGCCCGTCACCGTGAGCGATTCTACGGGCTTTATCTATGATGCCGAGGGAATCGACGTGGCGCTTCTTAAAAAGCTAAAAGAGCAGCTGCGCGTGGGGCTTTGCGAATATATCAAAGAGCGTCCTAACGCAAAATTTATCCCCGTAAGCGCCTATCCCGCAGGCCGCAACGGCGTGTGGAGCGTGCCGTGCGACGCCGCGTTTCCGAGCGCTACGCAAAACGAGCTTAATCTGCAAGACGTAAAGACTCTCTATGCCAACGGATGTCGCATGGTTTGCGAGGGCGCGAATATGCCAAGCACGCTTGAGGCGATCGATTTTATGCTCGCGCAAAAAGACTTTCTTTTCGGCCCTGCGAAAGCGGCGAATGCTGGCGGCGTAGCTACGAGCGGGCTTGAGATGGCGCAAAACGCGCAGATGGCGTCGTGGAGCTTCGAGGAGGTCGATAGTAAGCTGCGCGAGATCATGCGCCACATATTTCGCACCAGCTACGAGACCTCGAAGGAATTCGGCGCGGAAGGTAATCTCGTGCTAGGCTCAAACATCGCGGGCTTTCGCCGCGTAGCCGATGCGATGCTGGATCAAGGCCTGGTTTAAGCTTAACTCGCTTTATTTTGTCAAAAGCGGCAGCTCGCTTTTAAATTTAAACTCTTTAAATTTGCGGCGAGCTTTTGGTTGTTTTGATAAAATTTCAATCGTTTATGCTGAGGATATGCGCACTTCTCGACATAATTCACTTTGTATGTCTTGTATTGGTATCTGGCGCGCTGCATAAATTTAAAAGTGTCAAGCAGTGCGGTTTTAAAATTTTTAGCTTGTCGTAGCACTGTTTTTAAAATTTAGCCGTAAGTACGACAAAACCCGCCGCCAAATTTCATCTTTAAATTTAACGGGTAAATTTTACCCGTTAAATTTAGCTTTGAAATTTGACGTTTAAAATTTAACTCGAAGCCGCTTTCAAATTTAGCTTAAAATTTTATCTCAGCTCGCCCGCGCAGTGCGTAAATTTAGACCGAGCACGGGCTGAGCGTTTACCGCATTTTGGCATAATGGCGCAAATTTTATCCAAAGGTTGCAATATGAAAAAATTTATGGTTTTACTAGCCGCTGCGTCGCTGTCGCTTGCGTATGCGGACGTGACGGATATTCTAAAGCAGGGCGCGGACATGCTCGGTGCGACTCAGAGCGGAAACTACAAAGAGCTGCTCGCTTCCGCCACAAACCGCGCCGTAGCCGAGCTCGCCAAGGGCTACATCCACAGCAAGACCGCTAAAATCGAACTTCCTCCTTCGCTGAAGGCGGCTGCGAAGCTTGCGAGAAAGGTGGGTGGCGATAAATGGGAGCGCGAGCTCGTCGTGAGTATGAACGATGCCGCTACCAAGGCGGTAAGCGGCGCGAGCAAGATATTTTTGCAAGATCTGAAATCGATGAGCGATGCCGACGTTAAAAAGCTCATCAGCGGCGGCGACACGGCGCTTAGCGAGTATTTGCAGAGCAAATCTGGTGCAAAGCTGCGAGCGGTTTTTAGGCCGATCGTAAGCGACATGATGAGCAAAAACAGCTTTGCGACGGCGTATAACGGGCTAAATTCCTTCGCGCAAAATAAGATCGCGGGCAATGAAGCGGTGCAAAACATCGCGCGCGGGCTGGGCGCGAGCGAGTATCTGCCTAAGCAGGGCGAGGATTTGAACGATTACATCACGCAAAAGACGCTGGATGGGCTGTTTGCGGTGATGAGGGAAAAAGAAAGCGCGCTTCGTAGCAGCGCCGTCGGCAAAGGTGCCGGGATTTTAGGTAAGGTGCTTCAATAAAGCTCGCGACGAGGCTTTGGCGTAAATTTCGCCGCATAGCTGCTTATAATTGCTTTGCGCCGTAAGTTTGGGCAGTCTAAAGCTGCGCGCAAAGCGCCCGCTCGCGCGAAGCAGCTGCTTGCGCCAAGGCGGGCGCGCGGCGGAATTTAGAGGTTCGTTTGTCGCGTGCTTGCGGCAGATTGGCTTTATACGATAATCTTGCTGCGAAGTTAGTCTGCGAAATTTGAAACTGTAAAATTTAGAAATTTAGCAAGACGCAAACAGTTTGAAATTTTAAAATTTCACGCAGAGTTTTAGAAATTCGTGCGGCAATTGAATGCGCGTATATCTAGCGCTTACGTCTGAAATTTTAAGAAGCGGCGGAGTATCGGGAAATAGAGCGGAGGCTGATAAGAGAACAAGGGTAAAGAAAGAAAGCTGCTTTATAAATTTCATCGCTTTTTAAATTTACGCTTTTTGATCTTCGGAGTTTTAGTGCTTTGCTCAGAGGCGTTCCCTTGTCGATACACGCCGTCATTT
>NZ_CALKTL010000044.1 GCF_937997405.1 uncultured Campylobacter sp.
TACTGGATTTTTGAAACATATAATGGTAAGAAATAATGAAAAAAATGACGTTATGGTTGTCGTTGTTGTGAATAAAACTTCCCAATATAAGAATTTGGTTAAAGTTTTGGAAAAATTGTACGAAGAGAATGAAGAAGTGAAATCGGTTTATATTTCAGTGAAAAAAGAGCAGAATAATGTGATTTTAGGTAATGAAAGTAGACATATTTTTGGTGAAAGTTATTTGGAAGAGGAAATTGAAGGAATAAAATTTAAGATTTATCCAGATTCATTTTTCCAAATTAATAAAAGACAGGCGATAAAATTGTACGACAAAGCGATTGAATATTTTGGAGAAAATAAAAAAGGCACTGTGATTGATGCGTTTTCTGGGACTGGGACAATTGCGATGATACTTTCTAAAAACGTTAAAAAAGTTATCGGTATTGAAAGTGTTGAAAGTTCAGTTGTTGCGGGAAATATGACTATTGAAGAAAATGGATTGAAGTATGTGAGTTTACTAAATGGAAAAGTTGAAAAAATAGTTACTAATAAAGGAGAATTTCCAGCTGATATGGTAGTTTTATGTGCTGGATTCAGACCTAATACAGATTTAGGAAAAGATAAATTAGAATTATTTAAAAATCGTGCATATATAGTTGATAGAACTCAAAAAACAAGTTTAGATGATGTTTATGCAATAGGTGATTGTGCAACAGTATTTGATAATTCTACTGGAGACATAAACTATATTGCTCTTGCAACAAATGCAGTTAGATCTGGAATAATTGCTGCTCATAATGTTTGTGGAACAAAATTAGAAAGTATAGGAGTGCAAGGTTCTAATGGAATTTCTATTTTTGGATTAAATATGGTTTCAACAGGACTTACTTATGAAAAGGCTCAAAAATTAGGAATTGATGTTTTAGAAACAACTTTCCATGATTTACAAAAACCAGAATTTATGGAACATAATAATGAAGAAGTATATATAAGAATTGTATATAGAAAAGATAATAGAAAAATAATTGGAGCTCAAATGGCTTCTAAATATGATATTTCTATGGCAATGCATGTATTCTCATTAGCTATACAAGAAGGAGTAACTATTGATAAATTTAAATTATTAGATATTTTATTCCTACCTCATTTTAATAAACCATATAACTATATTACTATGGCTGCACTTGGTGCAAAATAAAAATATAAATTAATTTTTAGATTTTGATGCTATTGTAAATTTGCAATGGCATTTTTTTATTTATTTTTAATTTCTAGTTTTTATTTTTTAAAAATAATGTTAAAATAAAGAGATGGATATTTTCTAAAAAGAGGGTGAGATTTTATGGAAAATATAAAAATAAATATAAAAAAAATTTCTGATAAGACTTATGAAATTTTAAATTCTCCTTTTTATGTTGATGGTAAAGGTGGGCAATTAGGAGATAGAGGAACAATTTCTGATGCAAATATTGTTGAAGTAAAAGAAAATTTAGTTATCTTGGATAAAAATTTAGAAGATGGAGAATATACATATTTTATTGATGAGAAAAGAAGAGAAGACATAAGACAACAACATACAGCACAGCATATTTTTTCAGCTGAGGCTTACAATAATTTTGGATTAAATACTGTTGGTTTTAGAATGGCTGAAGAATATACAACTGTTGACTTAGATCAAAAAGATATTTCAAAAGAGATTATAGATAAGTTAGAAGAACTAGTTAATAATGATATAAAGAAAGATATTATTATTGAAGAAGAAATTTATACAAATGAAGAAGCACATAAAATTGAGAATCTTAGAAAAGCTATTAAAGATAAAATAAAAGGTGATGTAAGATTTATAAAAATTGGGGATATTGATATTTGTGCTTGTGCAGGATTTCATGTTTCAAGAACTTCTGAAATAGAAATTTTTAAACTTATATATCATGAAAACATTAAAGGAAATTATACAAGATTTTATTTTTTAGCAGGTGAAAGAGCTAAGGCTGATTATAATAAAAAGCATGATATAATTAAAAAATTGACCAATATATTTTCTTGTAAAGATGATGAAATTTTAGAGATGCTTGATAAATCTTTAACAGAAAAGGCTAAGATAACAGCAGAATTAAAATCTTTAAGTATGAAATATGCAGAACTTATGGTAAAAGATTTTGAAAATTCTTTTATTGAATATAAGGGACATAAAATTTTAATATATAATGAAGATGAAAACTTAGCAAATATCTTGGCTAAGTTTGTGAATTTAGATAAATTTTTATTGTTAAGTGGCTATGATAAAAACTTTTCTCTAAATTCAAATATTTATGATTGTAAGGCAATAATTTTAAATATTACAAAGTCTTTTCCTACCATAAAAGGTGGAGGAGGAAAAAATAAAGGAAATATAAAGCTTGATAAAGCATACAGTAGAGATGAACTAATAGAACTAATAAAAAAAGGAATTGATAATAATAATGAATAATGAAAAAATTAATATTTTAAATCTAACACAGGAGGAGTTAACTGAGCTTTTAGTATCTCTAGGACTAAAAAAGTTCTATGGAAAAGAAGTTTTTATCTGGTTACATAAAAAGATTGCTAGAAGTTTTGATGAAATGACTAATCTTTCTTTAAAAGATAGAGAAATCCTAAAAGAAAAAACTTATATACCATTTTTTAACTTATTAAAATATCAAGTTTCAAAGATAGATAAGACAGAAAAATTTTTATTTGAGTTAGAAGATGGTGGAACAATAGAAACAGTTCTTTTAAGACATAAAGACTCTAAAAATAAAGAAATTAGAAATACACTTTGTGTTTCATCACAGGTTGGCTGTCCTGTAAAATGTAGTTTCTGTGCAACAGGACAAAGTGGATATATGAGAAATTTATCAGTGAGTGAAATTTTAAATCAAGTTTATACAGTTGAGAGAAGACTTAGAAAAAAAGGAGAAACTTTAAATAATTTAGTATTTATGGGAATGGGAGAACCTCTTTTAAATATTGATAATTTAGCTCAGTCACTTAGTATAATTTCAAATGAAAATGGAGTTAATATTTCAAAAAGAAAAATTACAATTTCAACTTCTGGTGTAGTTTCAGGTATAGAAAAAATTTTATTGGATAAAATCCCAATAGAACTTGCAGTTTCTTTACATAGTGCCATAAATGAAAAAAGAGATAAAATCATACCAATAAATAAGAACTTCCCATTGGAAGACCTGTCAGCTGTTTTAGTTGAATATCAAAAACAGACTAAAAGAAGAATTACTTTTGAATATATTTTAATTGATAATTTTAATATTTCAGAAACAGATGCCAATGCTTTGGCAGATTTTATACACCAGTTTGACCATGTTGTAAATTTAATACCATATAATGAAGTTGAAGGTGTAGAACACACTAGACCTTCTGTAAAAAAAATAGATAAGTTCTATAATTATTTAAAAAATGTTAGAAAAGTTAATGTAACTCTAAGACAAGAAAAAGGTAGCGATATAGATGGAGCTTGTGGACAACTTAGACAAAGAAATAAAAAAGGGGATAACTAGATAATGAAAAAAATACTTATTCTTTTATTAAAACTTATAGGAGCATTATTTATTGTAGGAGCAATAGCAGTTTTTGCAATAATTATAAAGTATAGATTGGAATTACCAAATCTACAAAGTATGGTTGAGGACTATAAACCTCAAATGGCAACAATAATCTATGATAAAAATAATAATGTTGTGGATACTTTATCTGTTGAAGCAAGAGAAGTTGTTAAACTTGAAGATGTTTCTCCATATGTAAAGGATGCTTTTTTAGCTATTGAAGATAAACAATTTTATTCTCACCATGGTTTAAATTTTAAAGGGATAGCAAGGGCAGTTATTACAACTTTTTTAAAAGGAAGAGCAACACAGGGTGGAAGTTCTATAACTCAACAATTAGCTAAAAATGCCTTTTTAACACCTGAAAAAACATTTTCAAGAAAAGTAAAAGAAGCAATTTTAACTTATCAAATAGAAAGAACTTATACAAAAGATGAAATCTTAGAAAGATACTTAAATGAAATATATTATGGTTCAGGTTCTTATGGTATAAAAAATGCAGCAGAACAATATTTTAGAAAAGATGTAAAAGATTTAAATATTGCAGAGTCTGCTTTACTTGCAGGTATTCCAAATAGACCTACAAAGTATGACCCAAATAGAAATTTAGAAAATGCTTTACATAGACAAAAAATTATTTTAAAAGAAATGTATACAGATGGAAGAATTACAAAAGAGCAGTATGATGAAGCCTTAGCATATAAATTTGAGCTTGAAAATGAAGATAATGTAAAAAATGTTCCTGCTAATACTTCAATAATTTATAATAAAAGAACTAAAAATACATATAAAAATCCTGAGCTTACAACAATAGTTGAAGATTATCTAGCAGAAATTTATGATGAAGAACAAATTTACACTTCTGGATTAAAAATTTACACAACTATTGACTTAGATTATCAAAAAGTAGCTAAGGAAACTTTTAATAGCTATCCATATTTTAAAAATAAAGAAATAAATGGAGCTATGATTACTTTAGATCCATTCACTGGTGGAATAGTATCAATAGTTGGTGGAAAGAATTTTAAGGCTGGTAACTTTGATAGAGCAACTATGGCAAGAAGACAATTAGGATCATCATTTAAACCATTTGTATATTTAGAAGCTTTACAAAATGGTTTTGACCCTTATACTGTTGTAGTAAATGATTTTGTTGCTTTTGGAAAATGGGCACCTAAAAACTTTGATGGTAGATACACATATAACTCTACTTTAGTAAATTCATTAAATTTATCTTTAAATGTTCCAGCAGTAAAATTATTAGATGCTATAACTGTTGAGACTTTTAAAGAAGCTCTTGGAGATAATATAAAATTAACATCTGAAGTTAAAGATTTAACTGCTGCACTTGGTTCAGTAGATAGCACACCTGTGAATGTTGCAGCTAACTTCTCTATATTTGTAAATGGTGGTTATATTGTAAAACCTAATATCATAAGAGAAATTAGAGATAATCAAGATATACTTATTTATGTTGCAGAAATAGAAAAAACAAAAGTTTTTGATAGTGTTGATACAAGTGTAATAACTGCTATGTTAAAAACTGTTGTAAGTAATGGTACTGCCTCAAATGCAAGAGTTGTTGATAAAACAGGTAAACCTATACAACAAGGTGGAAAAACAGGAACAACAAATGAACACAGAACAGCTTGGTTTGTTGGAATTACTCCTGAATATGTTACTGCTTGTTATATAGGTAGGGATGATAATAAACCTATGTATGGTAAGATGACAGGAGGAAGTGCTGTTGCTCCTATGTGGGCTAAGTATTATCAAACTCTAATAAATAAAGGTCTATATACACCAGGAAAGTTTGAATTCTTAGAAAACTATTTAGAAACTGGTGACTTAGTAAAACAAAATATTGATATCTACTCTGGTCTATTAGATGGACCTAATAGTAAAGAATTTACTGTTAGAAAAGGTAGACTTCAAGTTGAAAGTGCAGGTAAATATAAAAATGGTATTGCCTCTGTCTTTGGTTTAGATGGAAATGTAACTGGTGGAGCAGGTATTGATATGTCTGAAGGAATGATAATTGATACTGGAAGTGAAGAAGGTACAGTTACAGAAGGAAGCACAGGTGAAGGAACTACTGAAACTGGAACTTCTAATACTCCTTCTACTTCAACAGGAGGAAATACTCCACCTGTTCAAAATAATAACTCTAATAAAGATGGAGATAGCCTAACAAATAGACTTTTAGGAGATTAGAATGTCAAATTTGAATAAAAAACAATTTGAAGCAGTTGAAACTGTCAATGGTCCTGTTGTAATAATAGCAGGGCCTGGGACAGGAAAAACAAAAACTCTTGTTGAAAGAACTGTAAATATCCTTGTAAATAAAGAAGTAGAAGCTAAAAAAATTATGATTACTACTTTTACAAATAAGGCTGCTAAAGAATTGGAGCTTAGAATAAATGAAAGATTGGAAGAATTAAATAAAAATATAGATATAAGTGATATATACTTAGGAACTATGCATTCTATTTGGACAAGACTTATACAAGAAAATATTACTTATTCTAATTTTTTTGATAACTTTGAGCTTATGAGTGGAGATTATGAGCAACACTTTTTTATTTATTCAAGATTAAAAGAATACAAAAAATTAGAAGATTATCAAAAGTTTTTTGATAATCTTTCTTATAATGAGAATAAATATAGAAGTGATTGGCAAAAGAGCTCTTTTCTTAGAAATAAAATAAATGATTTAAATGAAAATGCAATAGATATTGAAAGTATACAAACTACTGATATCTATATAAATTTTATAAAATCAGCTTACAAACTTTATGAAAAACAACTTTTTGAAAATAATATAGTTGATTTTTCATATTTGCAAGTAGAGTTTTTAAATATGGTTTTAAAAAATAGTGAATTTTTAGAAAAGATTAATAATAATTTTGACTATATTATGGTTGATGAATATCAAGACAGTAATAAAATCCAAGAGAAGATATTGCTTTCTATTTCCAAAAATAAAAAAAATATTTGTGTTGTAGGAGATGAAGATCAATCTATATATAGATTTAGAGGAGCAAGTGCAGAAAATATTTTAAATTTTTCTAAACATTTTGGAGAAGGTGAATGTAAACTTATAGTATTAGAGGAGAACTATCGTTCAGTAAATGATATAGTTGAGTTTAATAATAAGTGGATAAATGCTATTGATTGGCATGGAAATAGATTTGAAAAAAATATAGTATCAATGAGATTAGATAATATTTTAAGTAAAAGTGTTTTTCATATTTCTGGAAGTACCTTAGATGAAAATATCAGAAATACTGTAACTTTTATAAAAAAGTTAAAACAAAATAATAAAATTACAAACTATAATCAAATTGCTATCTTATTTTCACATTTTAAAGATAGGTCTGCAAAAAAATTAGAAGATGCTTTAAAAAAAGAAAATATTGAAGTTTATTCTCCAAGAACAAAAGTTTTCTTTGAAATGTATGAAGTAAAATTAACTTTTGGAATAATTTTAGCTTGTTTTAAAAAGTATTTCCCAGAAGAAGCACTTGATACATATTTATTAGAGTGTCTAGATTTAGCAAGAATAGAAATTAGAAAAGATAATGAATTTTTAAATTGGATAAAAGAAAAAATTGAAAATATTTCTGAATATAGTTTCAACTCTTTAAATGAAATTTTTTATGAATTATTAAATTTTTCTTATTATAAGAATGTTTTAGAAGAAAAAGGTCCTATTGAAGCAAGGGCTAATCATAATCTAGCTATACTTAGTAAGATATTTAAAAACTTTCAAAAGTATGTACATTCTAAAAAGATAAGTATTGAAGATAATTTTTCTATAATTAAATATTTTTTCACAAAATATTTAGAAATCTTAAAACAGTCAAGGGTTGATGAGATTTTTTCTGAGGAAGATTATCCTAATGATTGTATCCCATTTTTAACTATACATCAATCAAAAGGTTTAGAATTTCCAGTAGTTATTGTATTCTCACTATATTCTAAGCCCAATGTAAGTGGTGATTTATCAAGACAGACAAGTATAGATAGACTTATCAATTCAAATTCTAAAATCTCTGAGATAGACAAAGAATATTTTGATTTTTATAGAAAATTCTATGTGGCTTTTAGTAGAGCAAAAAATTTATTAGTTTTAAGTTGCTATGAAAAAGGGGTATCTGAAAATTTTAAACCTTTTTTCTATTCAGTTCGTGGAGTAAATAGTTTACAATTTGATATTAATCAAATAAATTTAGATGAAGTTAGCAAAAAAGATGAAATTTGAAGCTAAAATTTTACCCGTAAACGGGGATGAGTGCATAGAGAATTTCGACGAGCTTTCGAGCGCCGTTATTGCGAAACTGGATAAACCTAGCAATAGGGCTGTTTTTGAGCGATTAAAGGATAAATGAAATATTTGACGCTAGTTTTTATCGGCGAATTCTATAGTTTTGGACGACGAGGAATTTTATGCGGCGATGGAGGACATAGTCGTAAAGGTGGCTGCGGGCGATATGACGAAAGGTGATTTAAAAGAATTTTTTAGTAAATTTATAAAAGATAAGGGAGATAAATGAGGTACTTTCTTACGTTAAACGATTTTAGCAAAGACGAGATAATCGAAATTTTAAATTTAGCCTTTGAGATTAAAAAAGAGGCCAAGGCGCGAAATTTCAAGCCATATTTGAAAGATCAAAAATTAGCGATGATATTTGAAAAAAGCTCGACCAGGACGCGAGTTAGTTTTGACGTGGGGATGAATGAGCTCGGCGGGCACGCGCTGTTTTTGAGCAGTCGCGACATACAGCTCGGGCGCGGCGAGCCGATCAAAGACACTGCGCGCGTGATTTCGCGAATGTGCGATCTAATCATGGCGCGCGTAAATCGCCACGAGACGCTCATAGAGCTCGCGGAATTTAGCCGCGTGCCGGTGATAAACGGGCTAAGCGATAAATTTCATCCCGTGCAGTTAATGGCGGATCTTATGACGATCGTGGAGTGCGGCACCTCAATTTCAAAGATAAAAGCCGCGTACGTGGGCGACGGCAACAATATGACGCACTCGTGGCTTATGTTAGCCTCAAAGCTTGGATTTGAGCTGCGAGTAGCAACGCCCGTGGGCTATGAGGCGGATGCGCAAATTTTGGCGCAAGCGAGAGAAAATGCCGAAATTTCAGGCGCTAAAATTCTAACGGGATACGATATAAAAGAAGCCGTAAGGGGCACAAACGTCGTGACGACCGATACTTGGGTTTCGATGGGTCAAGAAGGCGAAAAGGAGCAAAGGATTCGCGATTTCGCGGGCTTTTGCGTGGATGAAAGCTTAATGGCTCTGGCCGAAAAAAACGCGATCTTTTTGCACTGCCTGCCGGCGTACCGCGGATACGAGGTGAACGAGGCCGTGTTTGAAGCGCATGCGGATGAAATTTTTGCAGAGGCGGAAAATCGCCTGCACGCGCAAAAGGGCGTTATGGTCTGGCTGGATCAAAAAAGATAAATTTTAGGAGAACGCATGGAAGAAAAAGATAAAGCGTTAAAAAAGATCGACAAAGCGAGCGAATTTTTCGGGCT
Source organism: uncultured Campylobacter sp. (assembly GCF_937997405.1). GTDB lineage: Bacteria > Campylobacterota > Campylobacteria > Campylobacterales > Campylobacteraceae > Campylobacter_B. Next base: position 9,117 of record NZ_CALKTL010000044.1, read on the forward strand.
GGATAGCTCGAAAAGGACGGTTTTTGAAATTTCGCAGGGCGAAGACAACGAGAAAAAACTCACTCTAAAAAGCGGCTCGTGGAGCGACGAGGAGCCGTGGTTCGGCATAGACGAAAATAACGAAGTGCACACGATGATCTCGATAAAATCGCTTGCAAATCTCATCGCCGCGACCAAAAACGCGATGCAGGAAAATTTTAACCTCAAGCTTGAGCGCTCGATTTTGCAGCATACGCCGGTGGATTTCGGCGACGCATGGATCGTGTGTATGGACGAGATCAGAAGGCTAACGGGCGCAAATCCGAGTGCGAAAAGATTAAGCTTAGACGTCGATGCCGTCGTCTCACGCGTAAAAAGTCTGCATCCAAACCTTTTTATCGACATTGAAGAGCTTATCAAAACCAAGGCGGGCGGCCGTGAATAGCATAGACTTCGACGCTTACGCGAAATTTTCGCGCCCGGGGCCTCGCTACACGAGCTATCCGACCGCTTTGGAATTTAGCGAAAACTTCAGTTACGACGGGTATTTGAACGAGCTGAAAAATCAGAAAAGCTCCACGCCGCTGTCGCTTTACTTTCACATGCCGTTTTGCCGCTCCGCCTGTTATTTTTGCGGCTGCAACGTAATCTACACCGGCAAGCGCGACAAGATGGATCGGTATTTGGACTATATCGAGCGCGAAATGCAAATTTTAAGCGGCGTCGTGGACGGCTCGCGGCAAGTCGTGCAGATGCACTTCGGCGGCGGTACGCCTACGTATTTTAGCGCCGAACAGCTTGCGCGCCACATAAAAAATATCAAAAAATATTTTAAAAATTTCAGCCCTGAAGCCGAGATCAGCTGCGAGATCGATCCGCGATTTTTAAATGCCGAGCAGCTTGACGTGCTCGTTTCTAACGGCTTTAACCGCATCAGCTACGGCGTGCAGGACTTCGACGAGCGCGTGCAAAAGGAGATCCACCGCATCCAGCCTTTTGAGCTTACTAGGGACGTCATAGCCATGGCTCGCGAGAGGGGGATAAAATCGATAAATATGGATCTCATTTACGGTCTTCCGTATCAGAGCCTAGCTAGCTTTAAGCGCACGCTGGAGCTTGCGCTTTCGCTTGATCCGGACCGCTTTGCGATCTTTAACTACGCGCACGTGCCGTGGATCAAAAAATCTATGCGTAAATTTGACGAGACGACCCTGCCCGAGCCCAAAGTGAAGCTTGAAATTTTGAAATTTACACACGATTTTTTGAGCGCGAACGGATATGAGATGATCGGCATGGATCACTACTCAAAGCCCGAAGACGAGCTTCATACCGCGCTTAAAAACGGCTCGCTACACCGCAATTTCCAGGGCTATACGACCAAGGGCGGCGCCGATCTGATCGGCATCGGGCTAACTAGCATCGGCGAGGGCGTGCGCCACTACGCGCAAAATTTCAAAGATATGGACGCTTACGAGGCCGCGATAGATGCGGGCAGGCTGCCGTATTGCAGGGGCGTTTTGCTAAATGAAGAGGATCTGCTGCGCAAAGAGGTGATTATGGGGCTGATGAGTAATTTTTGCGTAGATATAGAGGCGATCGAGGAGAAATTTAAGATAAAATTTTTCGAGCATTTCGGCGCGAGCCTAAAGCAGCTTGAGGCGCTAAAGGATTTCGTACAAGTCTCGCCGCATAGAATTTCAGTAACGCCTACCGGCACGCTTTTGATCCGCAATATCGCGATGTGCTTTGATGAGTATATGGGTAAAAATTTGGGCGAGAAGCGCTTTTCTAAAACTGTTTAAGCGGCGCGGCTATGAGTAAGGCAAAGCTTGGAGCATTCGATTTTGCGGCACTTAGCGAGCGTTGCGTAAAATGTGGTAAATGTATCCAAGTCTGCACGGTTCATGGTATTAACGGCGATGAAGTAACGAGCCCGCGCGGATTTGTGGATCTTTTGGGCGCTTACGGCAGGAATGAACTAAAGCTTGATAAAAACGCTAAGAAAATTTTTGAGAGCTGCTTTTTATGCACCAACTGCGTAGATATTTGCGGCGAGTCTTTGCCCATAGATACGGCAATCGAGAATGTTCGCGCACGCATTGCGGAAAAATTTGGCATCGCGTGGTACAAAAAAGCTGCGTTTTGGCTGCTCGGGCACCGCAAAGCGCTGGATCTAGCAGCAGCGCTTGGATACGTGTTTCTTAGCTGTGGCTTTAAGATGCGAAAAGATACGCAAAGCTCTATGTCGCCTAGATTTGGCTTACCACTACTTAAAAAAGAGCGCCTGCTGCCTGCTCCTGCGAAAAAAAGCTTTATGAACTCTCACGCAGAATTTATCGACAACGGCGGCGAAAAAACTATCGGAATTTTTATAGGCTGCATGGCAAACTACGCTTACACGGGCGTAGGCGAGGCGGTTTTACATATCGCGCGAGCGCTAAAGCTAAACGTAAATTTAATGAAGGAACAAGCCTGTTGCGGTGCTCCTGCGTATTTTACGGGAGATTTTGCAGCGGTTGAACGCGTGGCAAAATTTAATATAGCATATTTCGAAAAAGCTCTGCCTGCTCTTGATGCGATTATAGTGCCCGAGGCTACGTGCTCTGCAATGCTGCGGGTGGATTACGCGCATTTTTTTGAAAACGAGCCGCAATGGAAAGCCCGTGCGCAAAAGCTTGCGAGTAAAATTTTTATGGCGAGCGAATACTTTTATAAATTTACAAACTTAAGTGATCTTTTGATGCGCCGCGGCAAAAGGGCTTTAGCGATTACTTATCACGATCCGTGCCATGCCCGCAAAATGCAGGGTATTTGGAAAGAACCGCGCGGCTTGCTCGCTCAGAACTACGAAATAACCGAGATGGATGAGCCTAATAAATGCTGCGGATTTGGCGGTGTGACGATGCAGACCGAGCGTTACGAGCTCGCGCGTGAAGCAGGATTAGCTAAGGCGCGTGCAATGGCAGATCTGCCTGTGCGCGTAGTCTCCGCCGAGTGCAGCGCGTGCAGGATGCAGCTAAATAATTCGCTTTTTTTAAGCAGCTCGCAGACGAGGTGCGTAAATCCGCTAGAGCTCATCGCTGAAGCGCTTATGGGCGAGGAAAATTCCAATGGATAAATTTTGCGTTTTAGAAGCTCCTGCATTTCGCCGGCTTTTTACTCAATTCAAATCCTGGGGTAAAATTCTGTGCTTTTTAAATTTTGGTTTTTAAAAATTATGATTAAATTTTATCGTTAGCTTGCAGAGGTTATGGTCTACACTTTTGAGCTTTCTGATATATCAGCCTGAAGTGGCGTGCGGTGGAACCCATAGGCTTTGCTGCTGCGGTGGGGCTGATTAATATGATTTTAAATACTAAAATTTTGTAGTTTAGAATTTTAGCTGAGGGATTTGCGCAAAATTTTTAAGGAGTTGAATTGTAAGATGGATTTTGGCAGAATTTTAATTTTACGTGGCATTATTTGAAGTTCTATGGAATTTGCGACTAATGGCTGGAATTTTGATTTATTGATTTGCGCGGATTTGCTTGGCGCAGCAGGCTTAAAGCGCGAATTTTGAATTTCACAAAATTTTAAGTTAGTTGCCTATGCTTCTTGCACTTCGCGGTTTCGACGTTGCGGCAAAATTTCTTTCAAAAATGCCAAAGTATGCATAAAATATACTCACAATTTTTAGCACGAGATATTTGGCAAAAAGGCTAAGCTAGCGAGATCATGGATTTAAATTTAATTTTATTCTTGCTCTTTTGCGTCATCTTCAGAGTCCAGCTTTGCTTCTTCGATCAAGAGCCTGTTGGCTTCGGTAGCCTTTTTTATCTCGCTTAAGTTTTCTTCTATCTTATTTAAGCGCTTTTCAAGGGTATTTAGACGCTTTTCGGAGCGGGAGATAAAATAATAAATCAAATAAATCATAAAAACTATTATGATCCAAGGTACGATTTTCATATAAAATTCCTTAAAATTTAAAATTGCGCGCATTATAGCAGAAATTTTATGAAATTTTAAAATAGGCTGTTTTAGCCTTGACAATTGGGGATTTTTCGGTTATAATTGCCACTTCAATTTCAAAATGCTGGTGTAGCTCAGCTGGTAGAGCTACTGCCTTGTAAGCAGTGGGTCGGCGGTTCGATCCCGTCCACCAGCTCCATTTTTTGTAACAGTGTTTGACCAGATTTCATCAAAGGGTGAGATACTCAAGTGGCCAACGAGGGCAGACTGTAAATCTGCTGGCTTTGCCTTCCGTGGTTCGAATCCACGTCTCACCACCATGAATTTTTGATGCGGGATTAGCTCAGTTGGCTAGAGCATCAGCCTTCCAAGCTGAGGGTCGCGGGTTCGAGCCCCGTTTCCCGCTCCACCATTTAGGTTTACTGGGAGCTGTAAAACTTAACTGCTTTTATATGCTTACATAATCTAAATTTTGGTCGCATTGTTGGGTATTGGTAGCGATTTCTCTTTGCCTGAGTTTAGGCTCATATGGCTCAGAGGTAGAGCACTTCCTTGGTAAGGAAGAGGTCGCGGGTTCAAGTCCCGCTATGAGCTCCATAAAATAGAGTCGCTTAGTTTGTTGTGTAATCCACAAATCAATAACGGAGGATATGATGGCTAAAGAAAAATTTAATCGTAACAAGCCACACGTAAACATTGGTACCATCGGTCACGTTGACCATGGTAAGACTACTTTGACAGCTGCTATTTCTGCTGTTCTTTCCAGGAAGGGTCTAGCCGAGCTAAAAGACTACGACAATATCGATAACGCTCCAGAGGAAAAAGAGCGCGGTATTACTATCGCTACGTCTCACATCGAATATGAGACCGAGAAGCGTCACTATGCTCACGTTGACTGCCCTGGTCACGCCGACTACGTAAAAAATATGATTACCGGTGCGGCTCAGATGGATGGCGCTATTTTAGTTGTTTCCGCTGCAGATGGTCCTATGCCTCAAACTCGCGAGCATATCTTGCTTTCTCGCCAGGTAGGCGTTCCTTATATCGTAGTTTTCCTAAACAAAACCGATATGGTCGATGATCCGGATCTTTTAGAGCTAGTTGAAGAGGAAGTTAGAGATCTTTTAAAAGAGTATAAATTCCCTGGCGACGAGACCCCAATCATTAAGGGCTCTGCTCTTAAGGCTCTTGAGGAAGCTAAGGCCGGACAAGACGGCGAATGGTCTGCAAAGATTATGGAGCTTATGGACGCGGTTGATAGCTATATTCCAACTCCTGTTCGAGATACTGATAAAGATTTCCTTCTTCCGATCGAAGATATTTTCTCGATTTCCGGTCGCGGTACCGTTGTAACCGGTAGAATCGAAAAAGGTATCGTTAAAGTTGGCGATACTATCGAGATCGTAGGTATTAAACCTACTCAGACTACTACCGTCACTGGCGTTGAGATGTTTAGAAAAGAGATGGATCAAGGTGAAGCCGGCGATAACGTAGGTGTTTTATTGCGCGGTACTAAAAAAGAGGAAGTAGAGCGCGGTATGGTTCTATGCAAACCTAAATCGATCACTCCTCATACTAAATTTGAGGGCGAGGTTTATATCCTAACTAAAGAAGAGGGCGGACGCCATACTCCATTCTTTAATAATTATAGACCGCAGTTTTACGTTCGTACTACAGATGTTACCGGTTCGATTACTCTTCCTGAGGGAACCGAGATGGTAATGCCTGGCGACAACGTTAAAATTACCGTTGAGCTAATTGCTCCGATCGCTCTTGAGCAAGGTACTCGCTTCGCGATTCGCGAAGGCGGTCATACCGTAGGTTCAGGCGTCGTTTCGAAAATCATCGCTTAATTTTTTGCAAGTGGAATTTTAAAATTCCACTTGCTTTTTTATTCAAGGAAACCAAATGGCAAAGAATTCAAGTAGAGTAAAGGTCGGATTAAAATGCTCCGAAAGTGGCGATATTAACTATACTACTTATAAAAACAGCAAAACTACGACCGAAAAACTAGAACTTAAAAAATATTGCCCTAGATTAAAAAAGCATACGCTTCATAAAGAAGTCAAGTTAAAAGGCTAATTGTTATAGGGCAATAGCTCCAACGGTAGAGCGCCGGATTCCAAATCCGATGGTTGGGGGTTCGAATCCCTCTTGCCCTGCCACGAGGATTGGGTATGGAAAAAGTAAAAGAGTATTATAAACAAGCAAAAGTAGAGTTAGATAAGGTAATTTTTCCGACTAAAGATCAAACTAAAACAGCATATATCTCTGTAGTAGTCGTAGTCGTAGTTATCGCACTGTTTTTAGCGCTAGTGGATCTGATTATGTCCGCTTTGATAACGGCCTAAGTAAGGATCGTAATATGGCAAATAAATGGTATGCGATACAAACTTACGCTGGCAGCGAGATGGCAGTAAAGCGTGCGATAGAAGCTCTAAAGCAAGACGAAGCACTTGAGGCTAAGATTGGCGAAGTGCTAGTGCCTACCGAAGATGTTATAGAGGTCAAAAATACAAAGCAAACCATTAAAGAGCGTAGCTTATATCCAGGATATTGCTTTGCAAATTTAGATCTGGATACCACTTTATGGCATAGAATTCAGATGCTACCTAAGGTTAGTCGCTTTATCGGCGAGGCTAAAAAGCCCTCTCCGCTACCGGAAAAAGATATCGAAATAATTCTAGAAAAGATTAATAATCGCGAGGCTCCTAAGCCTAAGATTAATTTTGATGAGGGCGAGACGGTTAGGATCGTCGACGGGCCTTTTGCTAATTTCAACGGCATCGTAGAAGAGTATGATATGATCCATGGCAAGCTTCGCCTCAATGTTTCGATCTTCGGACGAAGCACGCCGATTGAAATTTCATACTCGCAAGTTGAAAAGATTATTTAAATTTTATAAGGAGTAAATTTATGGCTAAGAAAGTTGTTGGCGAAATCAAGCTACAAATAGCGGCCGCAAAAGCAAATCCAAGCCCGCCGGTAGGTCCTGCACTAGGTCAAAAGGGCGTTAATATTATGGAATTTTGCAAAGCGTTTAACGAGCGAACCAAAGATATGGCGGGTTTTAACATTCCTGTTATCATAACGGTTTATGCTGATAAAAGCTTTACTTTCATTACTAAACAACCGCCTGCGACGGATTTGATCAAAAAAGCGGCGAAGATAGATAAGGGCTCGGACAACCCTCTTAAAAAGAAGGTAGCATCCCTAACTAAGGCTCAGGTTTTAGAGATCGTCGAGAAAAAGATCGCCGATCTGAATACTAAAGATAGAGAGCAGGCGGCTAGGATTATAGCGGGTTCGGCTCGTTCTATGGGTATTACGGTCACTGACTAGACCTTTTGACCGCTAAGGTTTAAAAAAGCGGTAGCACTTTAATTGCGGAGAAATATATGCCAAAAAATTCAAAAAGATTCAACGAACTTTTAAAAAAAGTTGACGTAAATAAAATTTATAGCGTAGATGAAGCGGTAAGCACAGTAAAAACTCTAGCTTCTGCTAAATTTGACGAGACGGTAGAGATCGCTCTTAAACTAAACGTAGATCCAAGACATGCCGATCAGATGGTGCGCGGCTCGGTCGTTTTACCTGCCGGTACGGGTAAGAGTGTTCGAGTAGCCGTGATTGCAAAGGACGCAAAGGCT
>NZ_CALKTL010000045.1 GCF_937997405.1 uncultured Campylobacter sp.
GCTAAGAGTGGACAGGTAAACTTCCGCGTCGATAAGCAGGGAAATATTCACGCAGGTCTTGGCAAGGCGAGTTTTAGTAAAGAGCAGCTTTTAGACAATCTTACGACGTTTATCAAAACTATAAATAAGCATAAGCCAGCGACTGCGAAGGGCAGATACGTAACTCATGCATCGCTTTCACTTACTATGAGCCCTGCAGTTACACTGGATAATCAAGAAATAATCGATTTAAAATAAAATTTTAAATTTTTATCTTAGATTGGAGATAGCTCAAGGTTTTTAACTTAATTGATCGAAATTTTAAAATTTCGATCGCTTGGCTTGAAATCACCGATCGGAAAGGAGACCTAATGACGAGAGACGAAAAATCAAAGATAGTAGCGGAGCTTGGCGAGGCTTTCAAAGCTAGCGAAGCTATAGTAATTTCCGATTTTAAAGGCCTTAGCGTTAAGCAGCTTGAAGATCTTAGAAATAGCGCGCGTGAAGCGGGCGTAAAGGTTCGGGTTATCAAAAATACCCTAGCCAATATCGCTTTAAAAAATGCCGAAAAAAACGGACTTAGCTTTAAAGATACCAATATCTTCTTATGGGGCGAGCAGCTTTCTGTATGTAAAGTAGCGGCTAAATTTGAAGAGAAAAATGAAATTTTTAAGCTTAAGACCGCTCATATCGATGGGGAAGTAGCCGGCGTAGATAAGGTTAGGGCGCTTTCGAAGATGCCTTCGAGAGACGAGCTTATCGCGATGCTGCTTCAAGTATGGAATGCGCCGATCCAAAATTTTACGATCGGCTTAAATGCGCTTAAGCAGAAAAAAGAAGCTAGCGCTTAATTAAAATTTAGGAGAATAAAATGGCAATTTCAAAAGAAGATGTTTTAGAGTATATCTCTAATCTTTCGGTGCTAGAGCTTAGCGAGTTAGTTAAAGAATTCGAAGAAAAATTCGGCGTAAGCGCAGCTCCGGTTATGGTAGCTGGCGGCGCAGGTGCTGGCGGCGCAGGTGCGGCAGCGGCTGAAGAGAAAACGGAATTCGACGTCGTATTACTTGATGCAGGCGATAAGAAAATTAACGTAATTAAAGTTGTTCGAGCCTTAACGGGCCTTGGTCTAAAAGAAGCCAAAGACGCTACTGAGGCTACTCCGTCCGTTCTTAAAGAGGGACTTAACAAAGAAGACGCCGAGAAGGCTAAAAAAGAGCTTGAAGAAGCAGGCGCTAAAGTCGAACTCAAATAAATCGCGAAATTTTAAAATTTTGCATACAAATGTGTGCCGGTGCGTCGCATCGGCACTTCTTTCTTTAAAATACAACTACGAGGTAGTGGAATGTTAAACAGCCTATATTCAGGAAATCGTCTTAGAGTGGATTTTTCAAAGGTTCCCAAAGACATCGAAATTCCGAATTTATTACAACTACAAAAGAAAAGTTTTGATCATTTTTTAAATCTTGATAACTCGGGTGGAGAAAGCGGCATAGAGAAGGTTTTCAAAGCCATTTTTCCTATCCACGATGCACAGAATAGACTAAGTATCGAGTATGTAAGTAGCGAAATTTCAAAGCCAAAGTATTCGATTAGAGAATGCATGGAAAGAGGGCTTACTTATTCGGTAAATTTAAAGATGAGGCTCCGTCTGCTCGTGCATGAGCGCGATGAAAAGACGGGCAAAAAAATCGGCGTAAAAGAGATCAAAGAGCAAGATATATTTATTCGCGACATTCCTTTAATGACCGATAGAATTTCATTTATCATTAACGGCGTCGAGCGTGTCGTCGTAAATCAGCTGCACAGAAGCCCGGGCGTAATCTTCAAAGAGGAAGAGAGTCCAACCGTTTTAAATAAACTAATCTACACCGCTCAAATAATACCGGATCGCGGCAGCTGGTTATACTTCGAATACGATGTAAAAGACGTATTATACGTGCGCATAAATAAAAGGCGCAAGGTTCCGATCACGATCCTATTTCGCGCACTCGGTTACAAAAAACAAGACATAATAAAATTATTTTATCCTATTAAGACGATCTATATCAAAAAAGGAAAATTCCTAACCGATTTCGATCCGAAAGAATACGCGGGCAGGCTTGATTACGACATTATAAATGAAAAGGGCGAAGTACTTCATCAAGCAAGTAAACGCCTAACGGTCAAAAAAGCGGAGAAATTAGCAGAGGATGGATTAAAGATAATCGAGTATCCGGCTGAAATTTTAGCCGAGCGCTACCTAGCGGGCGCCATCGTCGACAAAAACAGCGGCGAAGTGCTTTTTGATTCGCTAACTGCGCTAGATGAGGGCAAGCTAGCCAAGATCGCTAACACCGAGAAAAAATTTACGATCGCTAACGACCTAGCTAGCGGCGTAGATACTTCAATCATAAATTCTTTTATTCAAGATGCAGACGCGCTTAAGCTCTTGCAGCAAAGCGAGGGCATAGACGACGAGAACGATCTGGCTGCGATTAGAATTTACAAGGTTATGCGCCCGGGCGAGCCGGTGGTAAAAGAAGCGGCAAAGAGCTTCGTAAACGATCTGTTTTTCAACCCGGAGCGCTACGATCTAACTAAAGTCGGCCGTATGAAGATGAACCATAAACTAGGCATCGAGGCGCCGGAGTACGTAACCGTGCTAACCAGCGAGGATATTATCAAGACGGCGAAATATTTAATTAGAGTTAAAAACGGCGACGGCTTCATCGACGATCGCGATAATCTTGGCAATCGCCGCATCCGCTCGATCGGCGAGCTTTTGGCGAACGAGATGCACCTTGGATTTATCAAAGTTCAAAAGGCGATCAAGGATAAATTTACCGGCATCAGCGGCAACCTCGACGAGCTTATGCCGTATGATTTCGTAAACCCTAAAATCATCACCACTACGCTTATGGAATTTTTCACCGGCGGCCAGCTAAGCCAGTTTATGGATCAGACCAACCCGCTTAGCGAGGTTACGCATAAGCGTCGTCTATCTGCGCTGGGCGAAGGCGGACTAGTTAAAGAGCGCGCAGGTTTTGAGGTGCGTGACGTCCATCCTACGCACTACGGTAGAATTTGCCCTATCGAGACGCCGGAGGGTCAAAACATCGGTCTGATCAATACCCTAGCGACCTATGCGAAGGTAAATGATCTAGGCTTCGTCGAAGCTCCGTATAAAAAGGTCGTAAACGGCAAGGTCACCGACGAGATCGTCTATCTTACCGCTACGCAGGAAGAGGGGCTCGTAATCGCTCCTGCGTCCGCTAAATTGGACGAAGAGGGCAATATTGTAGAAGAGCTTTTGGAGGTCAGGAAAGACGGCGAAAATATCATGGCTAAACGCGAGGATATTTCGCTAATTGATCTTTGCTCCGGTATGGTCGCGGGCGTAGCGGCGTCGCTGATTCCGTTTTTGGAACACGACGATGCTAACCGCGCGCTTATGGGCTCGAACATGCAGCGTCAAGCCGTGCCGCTTCTACATTCTACCGCTCCTATTGTAGGAACTGGCATGGAAGCGATCATCGCGCGCGATTCATGGGAAGCGATCAAGGCTAAACGCGACGGCGTCGTAGAAAAGGTTGATAATAAAAATATCTTTATTTTGGGCGAGGACGAGAAGGGACCGTTTATCGATCACTACTCGATGGAGAAAAATTTACGCACTAACCAAAACACTACCTTTTCACAGCGCCCTATTGTGCGAAAAGGCGACGTGATAAAGGCAGGTCAAATCATAGCCGACGGTCCTAGCATGGACGGTGGCGAGCTTGCGATCGGCAAAAACGCTCTCATAGCTTTCATGCCGTGGCACGGTTACAATTACGAGGATGCCGTCGTCATGAGCGAAAAGATGATCCGCGCCGACGAATACACCAGCGTGCATGTTTATGAAAAGGAGATCGAGGCTAGAGAGCTTAAAGACGGCGTGGAGGAGATCACGCGCGACATTCCTAATATCAAAGAGGAGGAGCTTACCCACCTCGATGATAGCGGTATCGTAAAGATCGGTACTCACGTCAAACCGGGCATGATCCTAGTAGGCAAAGTAACTCCAAAGGGTGAGGTTAAACCGACGCCTGAAGAGAGGCTTTTACGCGCGATCTTCGGCGAGAAGGCGGGGCATGTGGTAAATAAATCTCTCTACGCTACCGCTTCGATGGAAGGCGTGGTGATAGACGTTAAAATTTTTACCAAAAAGGGCTACGAGAAAGATCCGCGCACGAATAAAGCCTATGAGGATGAAAAAACCGAGCTCGAAAGGGAGCATCACGACAGGCTTTTGATGCTCGATCGCGAGGAGATGCTAAAGGTAGTGGCGCTTCTTTCTAAAAGCGCTTTGCAAAGCGATCAAAGCCTAAATAAAAAAGATTATAAAAAGGGCGACAAGGTTAAAAAAGAGGAGCTTGAAAGCTCCAACCGCTTTACGTTAAATTCTTTCGTCAAGGCCTATTCTAAAGCCGTTCAGAAGGAATACGAGGAGCTAAAAAATCACTTCCAAAACGAGAAGCGCAAGCTCAAAGAGGAGCATGACGAAAAGATCGAAATTTTAGAAAAAGACGATATCTTGCCAAGCGGTGTCGTTAAGCTCGTAAAGGTCTATATCGCTACTAAGCGCAAGCTAAAAGTGGGCGATAAGATGGCGGGTCGCCACGGAAACAAGGGTATCGTCTCAAACATCGTCCCTGAGGTCGATATGCCGTATCTGCCTAGCGGACAGCGCGTGGATATAGTGCTAAATCCTCTCGGCGTTCCAAGTCGTATGAATATCGGTCAGATAATGGAAAGCCACTTAGGTCTTGTAGGCTGGCGCTTAGGCGAGCAGATCTCTAAAATTTTAGAGGAGAAAACGGACGAATGGTTAAAAACCCTTCGCGCCAAAATGATTGAGATTGCGGGCGTTTCCAAGCTAATGCAGGCTAAAAAAACGCTTGAGAAGATCAGCGACGAAGATCTTTTGAAATACGCTAGAGATTGGGCTAAGGGCGTTAGATTTTCCGCTCCGATATTCGAAGGCATTGTGCCGGAGGATTTCAAAAAGCTATTTGAAATGGCGGGCATCGATCAGGACGGCAAGACCGAGCTTTACGACGGCCGCACCGGCGAAAAGATCAAAGAGCGCGTAAACGTGGGCTGCATGTATTATCTCAAGCTGCATCACCTAGTCGATGAGAAGGTTCACGCAAGAAGCACCGGTCCTTACAGCCTAGTTACGCAGCAGCCGGTCGGCGGCAAGGCGCTATTCGGCGGTCAAAGATTTGGAGAGATGGAAGTTTGGGCTCTGGAGGCATACGGCGCGGCATACACGCTTCGCGAAATGCTAACGATCAAATCCGACGACGTCGACGGACGCTTGGCTGCGTATAAGGCGCTGACAAAAGGCGAAAACGTTCCGTCTACAGGAATTCCTGAGACATTTTTTGTTTTAACAAACGAGCTTAAATCGCTTGCTCTAGACGTTGAAATTTACGAGAATGGAGAGAATAAATGAGCGATAATTCAAATTTAGAAAGAATAGAAATAAAAGAGGACGCTAGAGTCCACGACTTCGACGCGTTTGCAATCAGGCTTGCTAGTCCCGAGCAGATCAAGGCTTGGAGCCACGGCGAGGTCAAAAAGCCCGAAACCATCAATTACCGCACGCTAAAACCTGAGCGCGACGGTCTATTTTGCGCTAAAATTTTCGGCCCCGTAAGGGATTATGAGTGCATCTGCGGCAAATATAAAAAGATGCGATATAAGGGTTGGAAGTGCGAAAAATGTGGCGTCGAGATCACGAGCTCGAAGGTTCGCCGTACTAGAATGGGGCATATTGAGCTAGTAACGCCGGTAGCGCATATTTGGTACGTAAATTCCTTGCCTAGCCGCATCGGTACGCTGCTAAATATCAAGATGAAAGATCTTGAGCGCGTGCTTTACTATGAGGCGTATATCGTAGAAAGTGCAGGCGAGGCATTTTACGACAACGAAAATTCTAAAAAGGTCGAGAAATACGACGTTTTAAACGAAGAGCAGTATCAGAGCCTAAAAGAGCGCTTTTCGCAGACGGGCTTCGTCGCTAAAATGGGTGGTCAGGTAATCCGCGATATGCTAGCTGAGCTTGATTTGGTCGAAATTTTATCCACCCTTAAGCAGGAGATGGAAAATACGAACTCCGAAGCGAAGAAAAAAACCATCGTCAAGCGTCTAAAGGTCGTAGAGAGCTTTTTAAATTCCGGCAATAAGCCCGAGTGGATGATGATTACGAATCTGCCCGTACTGCCTGCCGATCTACGCCCGCTTGTAAGCCTTGAGGGCGGAAAATTTGCGGTTTCGGATGTAAACGATCTGTATCGTCGCGTCATAAATCGAAATTCTAGGCTCAAAAGGCTGATGGAGCTCGACGCGCCCGAGATCATCATCCGTAATGAAAAACGAATGCTTCAAGAGGCGGTGGACGCGCTTTTTGACAATGGACGTCGCGCCAATGCCGTGAAGGGCGCTAATAAGCGACCGCTTAAATCTCTAAGCGAGATCATTAAAGGTAAGCAAGGCCGCTTCCGTCAAAATTTGCTCGGCAAGCGCGTGGATTTTTCGGGTCGCTCCGTCATCGTCGTAGGTCCAAATTTACGCATGGATCAGTGTGGTCTGCCTAAGACGATGGCGCTTGAGCTATTCAAGCCGCATCTAATCGCTCGCCTGCAAGAGAAGGGCTATGCTACGACCGTTAAGCAGGCCAAAAAGATGATCGAAAATAGGATCAATGAAGTTTGGGAGTGCTTGGAGGAGGTCGTTAAAGATCACCCGGTTATGCTAAACCGCGCGCCGACGCTTCATAAGATGTCTATTCAGGCGTTTCATCCCGTGCTCGTCGAGGGTAAGGCGATCAGACTGCATCCGCTAGTCTGCGCCGCGTTCAACGCGGACTTCGACGGCGATCAGATGGCAGTGCACGTGCCGCTTAGCCAAGAGGCGATCGCGGAATGTAAAATTTTAATGCTTAGCTCGATGAATATCTTGCTTCCTGCTAGCGGAAAACCCGTCGCGGTGCCTAGCCAGGATATGGTTTTAGGAATTTATTATCTAAGCCTCGAAAAGCCGGGTGCAAAAGGAACAAATAAAATTTTTGCAAACGTCGATGAAGTAATGCTCGCCGTGGAGGCAAACGCCCTAGACATCCACGCTAAAATCAAAACGATGATCGATCGCCACATTATCTTTACGACCGCGGGCCGCTTGATCATCAAATCGATCCTGCCTAGCTTTATTCCGGATCATCTTTGGAATAAGATTATGAAGAAAAAGGATATCGCCGAGCTTGTCGATTACGTCTATAAAAACGGTGGTCTTGAGATAAGCGCGGAATTTTTGGATAATCTTAAGAACTTAGGCTTTGAATCCGCGACTAAAGCGGGCGTTTCGATCTCCGTTTCGGACATCATCGTGCCGAAGTCTAAAGCAAGCCTCGTCGAAGAGGCTAAAAAGCAGGTGCGAGAGGTTCAGAACCAATACGGCGCAGGCTTGCTAACCGACGGCGAGCGCTATAACAAAACGATCGATATCTGGACCAGCACCAGCAAGAAGCTAGCCGATGAGATGATGAAGATGATGGAGAAGGACAAGGATGGCTTTAACTCGATCTATATGATGGCCGATAGCGGCGCGCGAGGTAGCGCGGAGCAGATCAAGCAGCTAGCGGGTATGAGAGGTCTGATGAGTAAGCCGGACGGCTCGATCATCGAGACGCCGATTACTTCAAATTTTAGAGAGGGTCTAAACGTAAATGAGTACTTCATCTCGACCCACGGCGCGCGTAAAGGTCTTGCCGATACTGCGCTTAAGACCGCAAACGCGGGCTATCTTACGCGAAAGCTGATCGATGTCGCGCAAAATGTCAGGGTTACGATGCACGACTGCGGCACGCACGAGGGTATCGAGGTTACCGAGATTGTAGAGAATGGAACGCAAATAGAAAGCTTAGCCGATAGGATTATGGGTAGGGTGCTAAGCTCGGATGTAATTGATCCGGTGTCGAATGAAATTTTATTCACCGAAGGCACGCTTCTGGGCGTTAACGAGGTGCGCACCATAGTCGATGCCGGCATCAAATCCGTAAGCATCCGTACGCCTATTACGTGCAAGGCTGAAAAAGGGGTTTGTGCGAAGTGCTACGGTGTAAATTTAGGCGAGGGCAAGCTGGTAAAACCGGGTGAAGCGGTCGGTATCATCTCTGCGCAATCAATCGGCGAGCCGGGCACGCAGCTTACGCTACGAACCTTCCATGCTGGCGGTACTGCATCTACCGAGCAGCAAGATCGTCAAGTAATCGCCGATAAGGAAGGCTTTATCAGATACTACAACGTCAAGACCTATGAAAACGGCGGCAAAAATATCGTAATGAACCGCAGAAACGCTGCGGTACTTTTGGTCGAGCCTAAGATCAAAGCTCCAATTACCGGTAAGGTAAGTATCGATATAACTCACGACGATGTGAATATCGTGCTAAAGGGCAAGAAGGAAGAATTTAAATATACCATCCGACGCCACGATCTAGCCAAGCCTACCGAGCTTGCGGGTGTAAGCGGTAAAGTTGAGGGGAAATTCTACATCGTTTTCAAAGACGGCGAAACCGTTGGAGAAAATGATAGTTTAGTAGAGGTTATAAAAGAGGACTGGAATATCCCTACTCGAATTCCGTTTGCCAGCGAACTTCGCGTCAAAGACGGCGAGCCGGTAACCCAAAAGATCAAAGCGGGAGCAAATGGTACGCTTAAGTATTTCATCCTAAAGGGCGATTATTTAGAGAGGTTAAGAGATATCAAAAAAGGTCATGTCGTAAGTGAGAAGGGTATGTATGTAGTCATCTCCGATGAAAACGGCAGAGAGGCGATCCGCCACTACATACCGCGCGAATCTGTCATTACCTATGACGACAATACCGTAGTAAAAAGCGAAGATCTTATCGCTAAACCTAAAAAAGACGATCGCTTGATCATCGCCGAGTGGGATCCGTATTCCATCCCGGTAGCTGCAGAGTGCGAGGGAAAGATCAGCTTTGAGGATATCGAGCCTGGATATACCGCTACGGAGCAATATGACGAGACTACAGGTCAAAGCCGCTTGGTTATCAATGAGTACCTACCTCAAGGCGTTAAACCGGCCATTATCGTAACTCCTAGCAAGGGCGAGCCTATCAAATATAATCTAGGACCGAAGACTGCGATTTTTACGAACAAGGGCGATCAGGTAGCGATTGCAGATATTTTGGCTAGGACGCCGAAAGCGGCTGCGAAATCAAAAGATATCACCGGCGGTTTGCCGCGCGTATCGGAGCTATTTGAGGCGCGCCGTCCGAAAAATACCGCGATTATCGCGGACATCGACGGAACCGTCCGCTTTGATAAGGCATTGCGTGCAAAAGAGCGCATTGTAATCGAGGGCGAGGACGGAACAAGCGCCGAGTATCTGATCGATAAAAGCCGCCAGATCCAAGTGCGAAATGGCGAGTTCGTCCACGCAGGCGAGAAGCTTACCGACGGAGTTATCAGCTCGCACGACGTGCTTAGAATTTTAGGCGAAAAGGCGCTGCATTACTATCTGATAAGCGAAATTCAACAGGTTTATCGCTCTCAAGGCGTCGTTATCAGCGATAAGCATATCGAGATCATCGTATCTCAGATGCTCCGCCAGGTTCGAATCGTCGATAGTGGCGATACTCAGCTAATCGTCGGCGATCTGATTAGCCGCCGCAGATTTAGAGAAGAAAACGAGCGCATTATGAAAATTGGTGGCGAGCCTGCGATTGCAGAGTCCGTACTGCTGGGCGTAACTCGTGCAGCTGTTGGAAGCGATAGCGTCATTTCGGCAGCGTCTTTCCAAGAGACTACGAAGGTTCTAACCGAGGCTAGTATCGCGGGTAAATTTGACCGATTAGAGGACTTAAAAGAAAACGTCATCCTAGGTCGTATAATCCCTGTGGGAACGGGTCTGTATAAAGATAAGGAAGTTAAACTCAAAAAATAATTTTGGGCGCAAGCCCTAAATTTAAAGGATAAAGCATGAATATGATTAACATAAATTTCGGTCTGTTGTTTATCAGGTTGGGGCTTGGAGTTTGTCTTTTAATGCACGGAATTTTTAAGCTTACTCACGGTATAGACGGCGTAAAATCGATGCTGGTAGCCAGAGGAATTCCGGATCTGGTGGCTTACGGCGCATACGTAGGCGAGGTGCTGGCGCCAGCGATGATAATCATAGGCGTATTTTGCCGCATAGGCGCTCTACTTGTGATCGCAAACGTGCTCATGATAATATATGTCCTACATACCCCGTTGAGCGCGCTTACCGGCGTGGGCGGATTTGAGCTAGAAATCGTATATCTGTATCTTTCCGCTACGATCTGCTTAGTGATCTGCGGCGGCGGAGAGTTTGTACTGATTAGAGATTAAAATTTAGTTAAATTTACGTTTCTGTAAGTTTAAACAAAGTATAATCCAAATCTTTTTGAATAAATTTTTGTGAAAGGAAAGATGTGCCAACCATAAATCAATTGGTCAGAAAAGAGCGCAAGAAGATTACCGAGAAATCGAAGTCTCCGGCGCTAAAGAATTGCCCTCAACGAAGAGGAGTTTGTACTAAGGTCTATACTACGACCCCTAAAAAGCCAAACTCAGCGCTTCGTAAAGTTGCCAAAGTAAGGCTTACTAGCGGATTTGAAGTCATCAGCTATATCGGCGGTGAAGGTCACAATCTACAAGAGCACTCCATCGTGCTAGTTCGCGGCGGTCGCGTAAAGGACCTACCGGGCGTTAAATACCACATCGTCCGCGGTGCGCTCGATACTGCAGGCGTTGCAAAACGAACCGTTGCAAGATCAAAATACGGTGCTAAACGACCTAAAAAATAGTTTGGCCTAAACAGACCGGCACTAGATTTTGCCGAGTTTGAGTAAAATTTTAAAATTTGAAGGAATAAAATGAGAAGAAGAAAAGCTCCCGTTAGGGAAGTTATGCCTGATCCGATTTATGACAGCAAGGTAATCACAAAATTTATTAATTCGCTTATGTTCGACGGCAAAAAGAGCGTCGCTACCGAGATTATGTACGGCGCCTTAAATTTCATCGACAATAAAGGCGGTGAGAAGAAAGGCATCGAAATTTTTAACGATGCCATCGATAACGTTAAGCCTTTGATGGAGGTAAAATCTCGTCGTGTAGGCGGTGCAACTTATCAGGTTCCGATCGAGGTCAGGCCAGCTCGACAGCAGGCTTTGGCTATTCGCTGGATCATCTCTTTTGCAAGAAAAAGAAGCGAGCGCACGATGATAGAGCGCCTGGCTTACGAGCTTATGGACGCCGCAAATTCTAAAGGCTCTTCATTTAAAAAGAAAGAAGACACCTACAAGATGGCAGAAGCCAACAAAGCTTTTGCGCATTATCGTTGGTAGGAGGGCGTCATGGCAAGAAAAACCCCTTTACATATGGTTAGAAATATCGGAATTGCCGCTCACATCGACGCCGGAAAGACGACTACGAGCGAAAGAATTCTATTTTTTACCGGCATGAGTCATAAGATTGGCGAGGTTCACGAGGGTGCCGCTACTATGGACTGGATGGAGCAGGAGCGCGAGCGCGGCATTACGATTACGTCTGCGGCAACGACCTGCTTTTGGAATAATCATCAGATAAATTTGATCGACACCCCGGGTCACGTTGATTTTACGATCGAAGTGGAGCGCTCGATGCGCGTTTTAGATGGTGCGGTAGCAGTATTTTGCTCGGTCGGAGGCGTTCAGCCCCAAAGCGAGACCGTTTGGCGTCAAGCAAATAAATACCATGTTCCACGCATCATTTTCGTAAATAAGATGGACCGCGTCGGCGCAAATTTTTATAATGTCGAACAGCAGGTAAAAGATAGGCTCAAAGCTCATCCTGTTCCGATTCAAATTCCGATCGGCGCAGAGGATGATTTCAAGGGTGTTATAGATTTGGTTACTATGAAGGCGCTCGTTTGGGATGATAGCAAGGGTCCTTCTGCTCCCGAGATCGTTGAAATTCCTGCTGAATTACGAGAAAAAGCGCAAGAGTATCGCGACAAGATGATCGAAGCGGTAGCAGAGACCGACGAAGCTTTGATGGAGAAGTATTTTAACGGCGAAGAGCTAAGCGTAGAAGAGATTAAAAAGGGCATCAAGAAAGGCTGCTTAAGCCTAAGCTTCTTTCCTATGCTATGCGGTACCGCATTTAAAAACAAGGGCGTGCAGCCTTTGCTAGATGCGGTCGTAGATTATCTACCTGCGCCTGATGAAGTGCCTGCGATTAAGGGTCAGTATGAGGACGGCAGCGAGGTTCACGTAAGCTCTACCGACGAGGGTGAGTTCGCGGGTCTTGGATTTAAGATTATGACCGATCCTTTCGTAGGTCAGCTTACCTTTGTACGCGTATATCGCGGTGTTTTGGAAAGCGGCAGCTACGTCGTAAATACCGGCAAAGGCAAAAAAGAGCGCATCGGACGCTTGCTAAGAATGCACTCGAATAAACGCGAAGAGATCAAAGAGCTTTATGCGGGCGAGATAGGCGCCGTCGTGGGTCTGAAAGATACCCTTACGGGCGATACTCTAGCTAGCGAAAAAGATAAAGTAATTTTAGAGCGTATGGAATTTCCCGATCCCGTTATCAGCGTAGCGGTAGAGCCTAAAACCAAAGCCGATCAAGAAAAAATGGGTATCGCGCTTCAAAAATTGGCGCAAGAAGATCCAAGCTTTAGGGTCGCGACCGACGAGGAGAGCGGACAGACGATCATTTCGGGAATGGGCGAATTGCACCTTGAGATCATCGTAGATAGAATGCTTAGAGAATTTAAAGTAGAGGCCGAGGTCGGACAGCCGCAGGTCGCATATCGCGAGACTATCCGCAAAACGGTCGAGCAGGAGTACAAATACGCCAAGCAGTCGGGCGGTCGCGGTCAATACGGTCACGTATTTTTGCGCCTAGAGCCTTTGGAGCCTGGCACCGGATATGAGTTCGTAAACGATATCAAAGGCGGCGCGATTCCGAAAGAATACATCCCGGCAGTCGACAAGGGCTGCCAAGAGGCGATGCAAAATGGCGTTTTGGCGGGCTATCCGGTCGAGGACGTGCGCGTAACGGTCTATGACGGAAGCTACCACGAAGTCGATAGCTCCGAAATGGCATTCAAACTCGCCGCTTCTATGGGCTTCAAAGAGGGCGCTAGAAAAGCGGGTGCCGTGATCTTGGAGCCTATGATGAAGGTCGAGGTAGAAACCCCTGAGGAGTATATGGGCGACGTCATCGGCGATCTGAACTCCCGCCGTGGACGCATCGACGGCATGGAGCCGCGCAACGGCGTACAGGTCATCAACGCCTACGTTCCGCTCTCGGAGATGTTCGGTTACTCGACCGATCTGCGCTCTCAGACGCAGGGTCGCGCGACCTATTCGATGGAATTTGATCACTACGACGAGGTTCCTAAGAACGTCGGCGAAGAGATCATTAAAAAGCGCAACGGCTAAGTTTAACGAGCGCTAGGGTGCGGCGATAGCTTTATCGTCAATCCCCGGCGCTTCTTTGAATTTTAAAACGGTGTTTAAATTTAACCTGCTTTACAAGCCAAAATTTTAACTCACGCTCTAGCTTCAAATAAAATTTCAACCCATAAGTTTAACTCTTGCCGATCGTAAATTTAGATCAAAAAATTTCAATTAAATTTAAAAATTTAAAGCCGTAGCTTAAAGTATGTCCAGGACGTCGCGCCTATCGTTTTACTAGAGATTTATTCATTCGCAGATAAAGCGCGTGCGGCGCTATCGCGCTTTGATTTTCATTCACGGACAAAATCGCCGCAAGCGGGATCGCACAAACGGGGCGAAATTTTACCTTCGGCGCGGCCTTAAGGCAGAACGTAACTATCATAGACTTATATCAGATCACGACCATCAGTGCTTTATGCTAAGTCGCGGTATTCTCGGGGCACTTTAATTGCGCCACCGCTTTGTGCTGTAAAATTTCATCTTAGCGTAGCGATCTACGCGCCGCTCATATCGGCCGAGCCGACGCCCAAGCTCGCTTGTTTTCGGATTTAGCAGGTGTTTGCTTTCGCGGGCTATAATGCGCCCGTTTTAAATATTTCAAAATAAAGGAAAATTATGCAACAAACCAAATTGCAAGGCGTAAGCGTTAGCCTTTCGGGCAGCGAGCTTAAGCTGGGAGATAAGGCGCCCGAGATCAGCCTAGTCGCGGCCGATCTTAGCGAGGTCAAAGTGGGCGGCGGCACGGGCAAGGCGCAGGTCATCATCGCCGTGCCGTCCCTGGACACGGACGTGTGCGCGACCGAGACTCGCAAATTTAACGAGCGCGCCGCGAGTATAAAAAATACCGAGGTTTTCGTGGTCTCGATGGACCTGCCGTTTGCCGCGGGCAGATTTTGTTTGACCGAGGGGATCAAAAATTTACGCGCCCTAAGCGATTTTCGCGATAAGGAGTTTGCGCGCGCATACGGCGTGCTGATCGCGGACGGCGCGCTTACAGGGCTAACGTGCCGCGCGGTTTTCGTCGTGGACACCGCGGGCAAGATCGCCTACAAGCAGATCACGGACGACATCGTAGATGAGCCCGATTACGACGCGGCGCTGAATGCGGCGGCGTTTGCGAGCGGAAGTGCTGCGACGCAGGGCTGATGCAATTTCTAGGTCTGCGGCGCAGACGTTCGCTCGCTTAAATTTAGCGGGCTTAAAATACGCGGACGGGCGCCTTGCTCGCCCGCAACTTTAAATTCTAAAATTCCGTGGCGTCCTGAAATTTAGCAGGCCGCGGCTGAATTTTGGCGGATCTGCGCCCGTGATCCGCTTTGTGTAGTTTGCAACAGAATTTTAAAATTCTATCCCCAATCAATTTATAAATTTATCTCACATTCGGTATGCTTTTCGATCCGTCGGCAAATATTTTGGATTTAGAAAAAACAGCGCGCGATCGAGGTTAAATTTTAGCGCAAAAATACAGGCGGCAGTATCGCCGCTAGGCTAGACGAGGCGCAGATGAAATGCGGATGAAATTTGCGATGGGAGCATATATGCAATACGTTACTGAGCAAATTTTAGACACAACGACGTATAGCAAAGCGAGACAACGCACGCTATTTTTCTTTAGACGAGGCGGAAATGAGCCGAATGAAGGAGCGTATATTATAATACGTGACTGAAATTCGGCGAAATTTCTAACGACGTATAAAGGAAAAAGAGGGACCGCTAAGTATTCAAGTCCGGATAATCCCACGCATTATATTCATCCGTCAGATTATCATTCTCCGCTCCCTTGCAGCACAGCCACTCTAGCCCGCCGCGCCTCTCCATCACGACCTCTTCATCAAGCCCCGCGCAGTCTGAACCATGCACGCGGGCATTTACGCACGCCCAGTGGTAGCGGTAGACGAGATCGAGCGCCTGTAAAATTTCATCCGTATCGCGCAGCTTCACGCGCGCCGAAAAATCGCCGCCAAAGGTGTCCATCACAAAGGTGCAGTCGCAGATCTTGCTTGGAAAGCTAAGCTCCTCCACGAGCCCCATCGCCCACATCAGCGCCCACAGCGACTCGTATTTCCAGCCCATATTTACGGCCTCGTCGCGGCTCGCCTCACCCTGCACGACGCGGCGCTCCATGCGTGTGAGCTTGTCTATGCAGCCGTAGCGATTATCTAGAAAGCCCTGCGCGCCCCGCTTACCCTCATCCGCGAGCTCGCCTTCGTCTCTGATCGAGCAGGCGCACATTATCGCGGCGTAAGAACAGATCGCGCGAGCGATGACCTCGTCCTTTTCGCGCGGGGAAACCTCGCTCGTCTCGTATCGCAGCGGCAGATGGTCAATGTACGGCACGCCTTGCGATTTTAAAATTTTGATGCTTATATCCTTGCGCTCCTGCGCGGTCTTGCCGATCTTTGCGGCGTTTGCGCTATTTTTGCCACCTTTTTTGAAAAAATCTGAAAATGCCATGAGCTC
This sequence comes from uncultured Campylobacter sp., assembly GCF_937997405.1. Lineage (GTDB taxonomy): Bacteria > Campylobacterota > Campylobacteria > Campylobacterales > Campylobacteraceae > Campylobacter_B. The sequence continues at coordinate 15,956 of NZ_CALKTL010000045.1, forward strand.
TCCTTAAAATTTTAAACGTATTTTAAAACAATCGCGCAAAATTTCAGCTTACGACGGCGGGGCGGATTTTTAAATTTAAGTTCAAACCGAGCTTTGCAAATCGGACGGAAATTTCACGCTACGCTACAAATTTATGTGGCGTCGCGCAGGATCGCCCGTGCCAGTAATGAAGCCTAATGTGGCGTCTGAGTGGATACGTTTATAGTAGCTAAACGCTTAAATTTGCAGGCGTTTTAAATTTATAGCCCTTTGCGAGCCGTCTGCGGCAAGCGGTGCAAACTAGCGGCGGCGAAGGCGGCTTTGAGATCGTGCGGCTTACGATGCGGCGGAGTGATTTTTGCTTATATGGACGCCCTTATGCGAGCGATGCCGCCTTTTCTTGCATAATCAAGCCGTTTAAACGGGAAATGATTAAATTCTAAAAGCGCGCGTGATTCGAGCAGCGCTTTTTTTTGCGTAAGCGCCGCCTTTTGCTCACGCTAGCGACGCCGCCCGTTTATATAGTCGTAATATTCGGCAGTTTGTCGTTGTTTAGATCAAATTTTAAAATTTTACCGTCCGCGCAGCGCTTTGCGTAAAAATAATCTTTGTAAAAATAAGCGCCGCAGCTAAGCCCGCGACCGATCGCTTCGTCGTTTTCTAGTTTATTTTTGATCGCGGAGAAAATTTTCCCAAGTAGCCTCGCCTGGATCTTTTGCGACGAGCTGCAGCGCGATCATCTCTATATGCGTCTCTGCTCGCCCGTGCCTTCGATGATGCTTCGATACATATCGTCGTAAAATACCTTTGCA
>NZ_CALKTL010000046.1 GCF_937997405.1 uncultured Campylobacter sp.
AAAACAAAATGGAAAATGGTTAATTGATGACTCAAAATAAATTGGACAAAGAAACAAATGATATAGTGAAATAACAATTCATTGAAATAAAAATAGGGATTACTGTAATTTAAGGAAATCCCTATTTTTTATAAATAAAATTTATTAAATTTAACCGAGCAATGCTTTTTTAAAAACAAAGCTTTGCCACCTCTAACGTGCAGTGGGGTAGGTGGGGTTTGGGCGGCTAGCCGAAGCAAAGTAAAAGGGTGCTTCACAAGTATAGCCCCTTCCGCTCCGCCTCTTCCGAGCAAGAATTTAAGCCTTATCGGAAGCGACAAATAAAATTTAAACCCGCGCGTAGCGTAGCAATTTCTCGTATCGTCTTAGCCAGAAAGCCACTAAAATAAAGAAAGCCCTTTCATTTCACGCAAGCTCACAGCCAAGACCCAAAATTTAATTGCCTAACAAAAAAGCAAGTTGGCGTTGCTGCTCGCGAAATAACCGCGGAATCCTGCTAAATAAAATTTAAATTTAAAATTCCGAGTATTTCTGATAGTCGATCTGCGCGGAGTTTTTGTTGATCGTATCGACCGTGGCTTCGGCGATCGCCAGCTCCTCGTTGGTAGGGATTACGAGCGTTTTGATTTTACTATCCGCCGCGCTTAAATTTCTAATCGAGCCGGTATTTTTTGCGTTTTTTGTTGCATCGATTTCGATGCCGATATGTGCGAGCTTCTCGCAGACATTTTGCCTAAAATGCGGCGCATTTTCGCCGATACCTCCGGTAAAGATCAAAGCGTCCACTCGCCCGAGCACGGCATAATACGCTCCGATCATCTTAACGACGCTGTACACGAGCATCTCAAACGCAAGTTTCGCGCGCGGCTCGCCGCCTTCCATCTTTTCATATACCTTTCGCAGATCGCTTGCGCCGCAGATGCCCAAAAGTCCGCTTTTTTTGTTCATTATGACGTCCATATCCTGCGCATTGTAGCCCGCGACGCGCTCGATGTATGGGATGATCGCAGGATCGATCGAGCCGCATCTGGTGCCCATGATGATGCCTTCAAGCGGCGTTAGCCCCATTGAGGTGTCGATACATTTGCCGTTTTCTATGGCGCTCACGCTCGAGCCGTTGCCAAGATGTAGCGTAATGGCGTTGAAGTTTTCGTATTTTTTACGTAAAAATTTCGCTCCCATCGTCGAGACGAACCAATGCGACGTGCCGTGCGCGCCGTAGCGACGAACTTTGTATTTTTCGTAGAATTCATACGGCAGCGCGTACATATACGCATACGGTGGGATGCTTTGATGAAAGATCGTATCGAAAACCGCGACGTTTGGAATTTTAGGAGCGATCTTTAGGCAGGATTTGATGCCTGCTAAATTTGCGGGATTGTGTAGCGGCGCAAGCGGCGCAAGCTCGGCGATTTTAGCCATTACGTCCTCATCTATGAGTGCAGGAGCGTCGAAATAATCCGCACCTTGGACTATTCTATGCCCGATGCCGCCTACTTGAGTTAGATCGTTGATTACTCCGCTTTGTTTTAAAAGATCAATCGCAATCGCAATCGCGGTTTCGTGATTTGGAATTTGCTCGTTTTCAACCTTTATGCCTCGTCCATTGGCGCAATTGATACTTCCGCTTGCGTGCGTCGAGCCGATCTCCTCGATGAGCCCACTCGCGATGCAGGCGTGATTTAGCATATCGTGGAATTTAAATTTAACCGAGCTCGAGCCGGAATTTATGACTAGGATATCCATTAATTCTCTCCCGCTTGAATTGCGCTGATAAGTATCGTGTTTACGATGTCGGCGACCTTGCAGCCGCGGCTTAGATCGTTTATCGGCTTTTTTAAGCCCTGCAGAATCGGCCCGATCGCCACGGCGCCTGCGGTGCGCTGAACGGCCTTATAACAGATATTTCCGCAGTTAAGATCAGGGAAGATAAATACGTTCGCATGCCCTGCGACCGCGGAGCCGGGCATCTTTTTCGATGCGACCGCTGCATCGACCGCCGCGTCGAATTGTAGCGGCCCGTCGATTGTGAGATCAGGCGCCTTTTCGCGCGCTTTTTGCGTCGCCGTTTTGATAAATTCTACGCTCTCTCCGCTGCCGCTATCGCCGCTGGAGTAGCTTAGCATCGCTACGCGCGGCTCAAGCCCGAACGCCTTTGCGGTCGCGGCGCTTGAGATCGCGATACCCGCCAGATACTCCGCGCTCGGGCTCGGCGCCACTGCGCAATCGGCAAAAAGCAGAGCCTGCGTATCCAGGCACATTATAAACGCGCCGCTAACGCTCGAGATGCCGGGCTTTGTCTTGATGATCTGAAGCGCGGGGCGGATCGTCTCCGCAGTAGTCGTGCCGGCACCGCTTACCATCGCATCGGCCAGCCCTTCATACACGAGCATCGTGCCGAAGTAGGTGCGATCGCGCACTAAATCGCGTGCCTGAGCTTCGCTCATGCCCTTTGCCTTGCGAAGCTCATAAAGATCGCGCGCAAATTTTTCTAAGCTCGCATCCGTCTGCGGATCTAAAATTTTAACGCCCGCTAGATCGAGCCCTAGCTTGCTTGCGCTTTTTTGCACTTCGTCTTGCCGCCCCAGAAGGATCAAATTTGCCGCGCCGCTTTGTTTTATAATCGCAGCTGCGCGCAGAATTCTCTCGTCGTCGCTTTCTGGAAGCACGACGGTTTTAACGTTCGCGCGAGCCTTGGCGTAGAGCTTGCTTTCAAATTTCAATGGGGTTAGAATTTCACAGCGCGTGGAGTTTGCGGCGTCAGTGAAGTAGCTTTTGTCGGTAATGACTTTATCAAGCTCTATCGCGCTGCTTTGGCAAGCGAAATTTTCGTCGTGAAATTTTGCGCCCTTTTCGCAGGCAGAATTTTTGTCGCAAAGTTCCGATTTTTTAGAATTTGCGCCATCTTGTGCAGATCTTAGCGCGGAAAATGAAATTTTATCCTCATATACGCTGGCAAAGCTTACCGCTTTTGCTGCGGTGATCAAGCGCGTGCCGATGCGCGCGGCAATTTCGTTAGGATAAAATCCGCAAACGGGGATATTTAGATCCTTGGCGATTTGTAAATTTAGCTCGCGTATATCTCCTCCCGCCGCGCCGCGAACCAGCACAAAATTACACTGCTCTAAAATCTGTGCGAAGCGCTCTATCGCCGCCTTTCGCACGCGCTCATCCTGCCCGTTTGCGAGCGCTTTTTCAAGCTCGCTCCTGCTAAAAAGGGCATTGTCGCCAGCGATGCAAAGTTGCAAAACGTTGTGAAAGCTCATGGATAAAATTTTATCTAGTTTTTTTAGCTCGGATTGGTAGGCGGCAGGTTCGTCGCATAGGAGCAAAATTCCGTTCATCGGTTGATCCTTTGAAATAAGATAGGCAATTGTAGCAAAATTTTGCTTGCGTGTTAATCAAAGATTTATCGTGAGGGTTTAGAATTCAGTAACTTCCAACAAAGGAGCGCACATGAAAAATTTAGTGATTTTGGCTCTTTTAGTGAGCCTCGCCGCGGCGAAAATCAACATAAACGAAGCTAGTCGCTACGAGCTGATGACGATCGGTGGGCTTGATGCGGGTAGGGCGGATATGCTTATGCAATACCGCCAAAAGCGCGAAATTTCAAGTGCAGATGAGCTAAAGGGCATCAACGGCTTTGCAAGTTACGATACCGCCAAACTGCAGAAGAGCTTTGAAATATCGCCTAGAGCTAACGTGCAGCAGCCGGTGCAGCCTGAGCGCGACATAGTCGTGGTCGAAAAGACCCGCACCCGCACGGTTTACGGAGGCTCCACTTATAGACGCGTGGAAAATTACGGAAACGGCATCACTATTACCGAAACCGGTACTTTTCCGCCTCCACCTCCACGAGGATATGATAGACGCGGCGGCATGCCGCCTCCTCCGCCACCCCCACCTCCTGGTGGTATGATGCCGCCACCTCCTCCGCCTCCTGGCGGCATGCCACCACCTCCGCACGGAGGTATAAAACCGCCACCTCCACCGCCACCTCCTCGCGATGATTATTCTCGCAGGAGAAGTTCTGGCAGTATGAGCGATAGCGAGATTGGCGGAAGCTCGCGCCGTAACATGCCGGTGCCTATGCATATGGGAACAATCCGCTCGAAAAGATCCAGTAGCGTCACAAGCTTCGGCGACTGCGATCCGCAAAGCGGCAACTGCGCTAGCGTGGGCGTAGGCGTGCAGGTAGATAGAGGGTTTTAAAATTTAATTTTACGCAGGCGGAATTTTAGAATTTTACAGTCGAGATTCCGCCCGTTTTAAATTTACGGCTAAATTTTAAAATTTCGTAGAATTTCAAAATTCATGAGCGGGCGGCTTTGCGCTTTATTTGTCTTCTACTCGCGCCGAGCCGAATAATCGCATTGCGCGGGGTTTGCATTAAATTTTAACTGAACTAGCCAAAAAGCTTTTTCATC
>NZ_CALKTL010000047.1 GCF_937997405.1 uncultured Campylobacter sp.
ATTTTTGACGCAAAAGCTCTACGGCGGCGCAAAATCCGTGATGAAATTTTTGCATCGGGGTTTTAAATTTACAAGCTACTCGCAGACCGACCGCCATTTTAAATTTGCTATCTGTTTGCAGAGCGGTCGCCCTTTTAAATTTATAATCCGTTTGCGAGCCGCTCGCGCTTTGAAATTTGCGGCGCAGATGAAGCGGTCTCGCTTCTGCGTAGAGCTCGCGCAGTACCCGTCTACCAAATCCGCGCTGTATCCCTCCGCGCGACATTCGGTTTAGAACCTCGGCACCGCGCAAAATTTCACGATCGTTTAAAATTCCTACACCCTTTAAAATTTCGCAACCTTTCAAAATTTTATTATCGATCCAAAATTTGCCGTCGTTTAAAATTCCGCCGCTTGGAATTTTACCGACGCCCAAAGCCCGGTCGCTCAAAATTCCGTCGCCGCTCAAAATTTCATCGCCTCGCAAAGCCCTTTTGCCGCTTAAAATTTTATCGCGCGGGCACGCTAGTTTTCGCTTCGCCCGCATAAAATTCGGATCAAAAATCCTCGCCGCTCGCGCAAAATTTAGATCAAAAGCCCTCATCGCCCGCCTCGCTTCTAAATTTTTGCACCTCGTTTATGAAGGCCTGTTGCACGCTAAGCCGCCGCCCGTCCTGCACGCAGACCTCGTCGGGGCTGCCTAGTGCTAGGATTTTGCCGCGATCTTGGATCAAAAACCGATCGCAATACTCCGCCTCCTCCATAAAATGCGTCGTCACAACCACGCTCACGCCGGTGCGCGCGAGCGCATTTATGCGGTTCCAAAAGAGCCTGCGCGAGAGCGGATCGGCACCGCTGGTGGCCTCGTCGAGAAACAAGATCTCCGGGCGGTGGATGAGCGCGCACGCCATGCTGAGGTTGCGCCCCGCGCCAAACGGCAGGTTTTGCCACGTCTCGTTTCGCAGCCGCTGCAAGCCAAACTCGCTCAAAAGCTCCTCTATGCGCCGTTTCAGCGCCATGCCGCCGATGCCGTAGCTGCGACCGAAATACTCTAAATTTTGATAGCAGCTTAGCTTTTTATAAAGCGAAAATTTCTGCGAGACATAGCCGATGCGCGATCTGATCGATGATTTGGCGTGGCGCAGATCCTCGCCCATGACCGAGATCTCGCCCCCGCTCATCCCCAAAAGCGCGCAGATCATGCGAAAGGTCGTCGTTTTGCCCGCGCCGTTTGGGCCCAGAAGGCCAAAAATCTCGCCCTTTTTGACCTCGAAACTCGTATTTTCCACGGCAGTGAATGAGCCGAATTTTTTACTCACGTCGCGCACTTTGATGACGGTTTGAGTCGCATCGAAGCTCCTTTTTTCGTAGCCGAAATTTGACGCGCCGATCTCTGCTTTATTTAAAAAAATATACGCATCCTCTAGGCTCGCCTCGCGCGGGCTGAGTTTAAATTTAGCGCCTCCGCTTTCGTTAAATTTGGCATCTCCGCTTTCACTAAATTTAGCGCCCTCGTTTTCATTTGAAATTTTAAAATTTTCGCCGTCCCCATTTTCGCGCTCCGTGCTTTCGCCTCCTCTGTCTTCGTCGCTGCCGCTTAGGCTAGCGTTTAAAAACTCCTGCAGATCGCGCAGGCTTATCGGCTCTTCGCTTAGCAGATCGACGCTGCCGTCTCTAGGGCAGATGTCGATGAGCAGGGAGTTTTTTAAAAATCTTTGCGTCTTAAACATCAAGCGGCGCGCCAGACTCTGATAATCCTCGCTGCATATGCGAAAGGTGCGGTCCCGCAGCGCCGCGGTGATCTTTGCGGCGCGCTCCTGCGCTATGATCTTGCCGCCGAGTAAGATCAGCGTCAGATCGGCATCCGCCGCTTCGTCGAAATACGCCGTCGAAAATATGCATTTCGCGCCGCTTTGATCCAGATACTCGCGCACGATCGCCCACAGCTCCCTGCGTGAGAGCGGATCGACGCCGACGGTGGGCTCATCGAGCACCAAAAGCCGCGGGCGAGCCGCGATAGCGCACGCAACGCCAAGCTTTTGTTTCATCCCGCCGGAGAGTGAATCCACGGCGTAATCTTTAAAGCTCAAAAGCCCCACGTGGCGCAAAAGCCCGCGCAGATATTCCTCGCCGCTTTTTAGATCAAGCCCTTTTAGGCCTGCGAAGATGTTTAAATTTTGCCAGACGCTAAGCTCCTCGTAAAGCCCCAGGCTCTGCGACATATAGCCGTTTGCGCGGACGAATTCTTTATTTTCGCCGCTAGGGACGAAGCCAGCAAATTTTATCTCGCCGCAATCGGGCGCGATGATGCCGCAGATGAGCTTTAAAAGCGTGGATTTGCCCGCGCCGTCGGGACCCGTGAGACTTATGAGCCGCGGCGTATCGTCAATTCGCAGATCAAAATTTTCAAAAACGACGTTTTTGCTGCGATCTTCACGCAGGTAAAATTTCTTTAAATTTACGATATTTAGTAGATCCAAGCTTAGCTCCAAATTTTAATTGCTCGCTTTTTATTGCTCGCTCCGCCGCTCGGCGCGACGAACGAGACCTTCGCACGCCTAAAAGGCGCTTTTTACCGCGACGCCTTGCTTCTGCAGCCGCCGAGACGTCGTGGTTTCGTAGCTGCTACGGCGTCTTAGTTTTGTGACCGCCGCGGCATCTCGGTTCTACAGCCGCCGCGCGCTTTAAATTTAACAACTCGCGTTGAACAATTTCGCCCAAACCTCGCATAAATTCGACGCAACTTACCGCAAGCGCGCGAAACTAAGCCCTATCGCGTCTGGGCGCCCTGCAATCGCCCGCTCGAATTTTGCGTGCCCGCACGATCGGCGTTGCCTACGGCTCGCGCCGAATATTCCGCGCGACGCCCGATCCGGTCTTGAGCGCGTGCATATCGCATCGACTAGCCGCGCCGCTAACGATGCGCACACAACGCGCATGAGCGGGGCGGTCTTTAAAACATGAAGCAGCCCGTAAGTATCCGCGATAAATTCGCTTCAAAACGCAAATGAAAGCGAGTTTTCAAACACCTGGCGACCTATAAGCGCCGAGCTCTCTATCTGCGCTGCGCCTCTTTCGGCGAAATTTTACCGCCGCCACGCCTTTCTCGAGGATCGGGTGTGTTTGCTACGCAGATCG
>NZ_CALKTL010000048.1 GCF_937997405.1 uncultured Campylobacter sp.
TTGAGCGAGCGCTCGATCTGGGTACGAGCCGCGACTTTCATCCGCGCATCAAAACCCCGCTCGTGCACCTTAGCAAGGCGCAGATCGTTTCGCTGGCGCTTGAAATCGGCGTGCCGTTAGAGCTTACGTGGAGCTGCTACGAGCGCGAGGACGCTGCGTGCGGGCTTTGCGACAGCTGCCTACTGCGGCTTAAAGGCTTTGCGGGCGCCGACGCGAAAGATAAAATCCCCTACGCGATAGAAGCTTAGGTATGTCGCGGTTAAATTTACGGAGCCCGCTCGGCTCGGCGCGTCATCGCAGCGCCTGATATGCTCGGGTTTTGAATACGTAGCGTCGCACAATTTGCGGTGGGATTTAAACGCGCGGCGGCCTGCACTTTAGTGCGCCGAGCTGCGCTATAAATTTAAACTACGCTTTGAAATTTTAAAAATTTTAACGAGAGCGTTGCGCACGGTTCAAAGCAAAAATCAATTATAAAATTTACCTCCTGCGCTATATTTATGATCGTATAGGCGGATATAAACATATCGCAGTATAATCCGATAATTAAATTTTAAGGAGTGGAGAATGGCGTTTGTAGCAGAATATATTTCGAAAGAGGACTTAGAGGAATACGATATTATAGACACTGTTAATAAAATTAGAACAAAATTTAGAAAACCCTTATTGAGCAATCAAGATATTAGATGGTTAAATTGGGTAGTAGATAAACAAAAACAGACCTATCTTATCTTTATCGGTAGCCCTCAACTGCCGGATCCACGAGATGGCTATACGGGCGAGGATATTTGGTTGCTTCATTATAAAGGTAGAGATATTGAGCTTGATATAAGGCGAATTTATGATGAGACAACGAGTAAATATTTCACGGAAAATCCATTTAAAATCAAATATAAATTCCAAAGCGTAAATTCTGACATTGGAGATATTTCGATAGACGAGCTTTATAAAATTTTAAATGAAGCCTTGTCTGAGTATGGTAGCGGCGGTATTGAAAATAGGGAATATGTTCCAAAAGAACACGAAGTCGTAACTTTTCTGCACGATTAAATACAAAGGATAAAAAATGACAAATGAACAAGCAAAGAAGATTTTGGCAGATATAGCGAATGACAAGGATGTGCGCACCAGTAGCGGCGCCAAGGTAACCGCTGAAAATTTTGAGAAATTTTTTCTAAACGATATGGTTAGAAAGCTAGGCACTAAAAGCGAAGGCGATATCTACGAGCGTATAAGCGAACATAAATATGTCGTAGATATAATTAAATATTAAATTTAAGGAGGAGAGAATGGCGTTTGTTGCGGAATATATTTCTAAAGAGGACTTGAAGAAATATGATATTTTAAGCAATATGAACGAGCTATTGATGAAACACAATTACACATACCCAATCCAGGATAATGATACCGATTGGATGAATTGGGTTATCGATAAGCAAAGAGATGCTTGGCTTATTCATGTATGTTTGGCATCTATGCCGGATCCGCGAGATGGATTTACGGGTGAGGAGATTTGGTTGCTTCACTATAAAGGTAGAGATATTGAGCTTGATATAAGACGAATTTATGACGAGACTACAAGTAAAATGCTAGTCGATAATCCGTTTTTTATCAAATATAAGCTAGAAAGTATAAATTCCAGCACTTACGGAATTTCACTGGACGAGCTTTATAAAATTTTAAAGGAAGCTCTAGCGGAATATGG
>NZ_CALKTL010000049.1 GCF_937997405.1 uncultured Campylobacter sp.
TTAATATCGCCCGCTTCATTTTTTGGGTAGCTGTTTAGATCCTCGCCTGGCAAAAACTGCGCCGGATTAAGGAATGCGGAGACGATTACGATGTCGTTTTCGTTTCGCGCTCTTTTTATGAGGCTCGCATGCCCCGCGTGCAAAGCCCCCATCGTAGGCACGAAGCCCACGCTGCCGCTTGCTGATGCTCTGAAGCTTTTTAGCTCCTCTACGCTTCTAATGATCTGCATTGTTCTCTCTTTTCAATATAAAATATTAAGGCTGACAATTATATCAAAAAATATTAAAGGTATAAATTAAGCGCAAAAGGGCGGTCTATTTAGCGAGCGTTAATCAATAAGTACTAAAATCTACCACGAGCTTTAGCTCTAAAATAAACTTCAAAAGGAGCGAAAATGGCTACTCAAGAGACAAATTTGGAGTTTTTGAAAAAGGATATCGACTCTTTAAAAGCGGATTTTAAAGAGATTATGAAGTCCATCAAAAACATAGGTGCAGAGCGTGCGGAGTCTGCTAAGGATAAAATTCTAGATCAGCTAAACAGCAATGAGATCAAAAAATATATAGATGATCTAAGGCTTAAAGGCAAAGACGGCATAGAAAGCGTAAATGACACGATAAAACAAGACCCGATAAAAAGCGTCGCTATCGCTGCTGGCGTCGGATTTTTGCTCGCTTGGTTGCTGAAAAAATAATGGCCGGCATATCTGAATTTATAGTTTCGGTAGTAGAGCTCGTAGACGCTCAAGCTAGCGATATCAGGCGCTCTTTTTTAAAGAGCGCCAACTCGGTTTTACTAAATATAATTACGGGCGTAATTTGCATTATAGGCTTAGTTTTCTTTTTGCTAGGGCTGCACGCGCTTCTTGAAAAAACTATCGGAGAAATTTGGGCGTATTTTGCCTGCTCCATCGCAGCTTTTTTATGTTCTATCATCGTGTATAAGGTGCTTTCGTGCAAAGCGAAATGACAAAAGAAAAGCTAAGACTAGTGGTGTCTATGCTTGAAGACAAAAAAGCCGATTGCAAAAAGTTGAAGCTAGAAGAAGCAAAGCTAAAACTGCTACTAAACGACCCCTTGCCTGATCTCTCGACTGAGCTTAAACTGATTAATCATGGCAATATCAAGCAGGTTTTGATATCCCTAATAGATAAATGCTTAATAATGCCCGCCTTAAATAAAATTTTATAAACAACCTTAATCCAAAATATGTTATAATCACGCCAAAAGCATAAAAAGGTCTTAAATTTTGGATAATTATGAATACACGGAACTTTTAAAAACCCTAAATACTAAAGTCGAAAATATTGCAGGCGTCGTAAAACCGGAGAATATTAAAGCGCGCCTAAAAGAGATCGAGGAGCTTGAAAACGATCAAAATCTCTGGCAGGACATCGCAAAAGCAGGCGCCATCGGTAAGGAAAAAACTAAAATTTCAAATGTCTTAAATAAATTTCTAAACGCCAAAAACGCCGTAGACGACGCAAAGGCTCTATATGAGCTGGCAAACTCGGAAAACGACGAGGAGACGATAAACTCGCTTTTTGCCGAAGCGGGTGAGTTAGAGGACAAGATCATAAATTTAGAAATTTCTATGATGCTTAGCGGCGAAAACGACGATAAAAACGCTATCGTCAGCATTCATCCGGGCGCGGGCGGTACGGAGAGCAACGACTGGGCGAGTATGCTATACCGCATGTATCTGCGCTTTTGCGAGAGAGAGGGCTTTAAGATCGAGGTTTTGGACTTTCAAGAGGGCGAGGAAGCGGGTCTTAAAGACGTTAGCTTCATCGTGCGCGGAGAGAACGCCTACGGATATCTGAAAGCCGAAAACGGCATCCATCGCCTGGTGCGCGTAAGCCCGTTTGATAGCGCAGGGCGCAGACATACGAGCTTTTCGAGCGTGATGGTAAGCCCCGAACTAAATGATGATATCGAGATAAATATCGAAGAGAAGGATATCCGCATCGATGTGTTTCGCGCAAGCGGCGCAGGCGGGCAGCATATCAATAAAACCGAAAGCGCCGTGCGTATCACGCACATCCCGACGGGTATCGTAGTAAACTGCCAAAACGATAGAAGCCAGCACAAAAACAAAGAAACGGCGATGAAGGTGTTAAAGTCGCGCCTTTACGAGCTTGAGCTGATGAAGCAGCGCGAAAAGGATGAAAACGCACCTAAAAGCGAGATCGGCTGGGGGCATCAGATCCGCTCCTACGTACTTTTCCCGTATCAACAGGTTAAGGATAACCGCAGCGGCGAGGCGTATAGCCAAACCGATGCGATTTTAGACGGCGATATAAAAAGCATAATCGAAGGCGTTTTGATTTCACAAGTGAACAGATAAATTTTTTTCGAAAGGATGAGAATGAGTGAAGATGGAATTTTGCTAGCGCTAGGATATAGCGTAAACGACGCGACGGTCGCGCAGCTGCGAGGAATTTTATCGAAGTGTGATTTTGAGGATAATGAGCTTGATCGCATCGTGGGGCTGAATGATAAGCTTAAAATTTACGGTGCGCATGTGGCGATGTCGAATTCTAACCCGTATTTTAAGATCAAAAATGACGCTACAAATGAGGAGCGCAAGACTGCTGCGGAGCAGATTATACGCTCTTGGTCGGAAAAATTTAAGCTCAAGCTGCAAAAGGTCGCAGGCAAAGAGACCTATTACGTTTTGGGTCGCCAAATTTCAAAAAATTAAGGAGCAAAATATGAAAAAAATTCTAGCTTTGATCGCCGCTGGGGTATTTTTGGCAGGCTGCGTTAGCAACGCACCGAAAAGCGCAGTCGATGCGCCAAAGAGCGGCAAATATTCTTTCGCCGACGTTCAAGACGGTATCCGTGCGATGAACCTACAAGGCAGCGTCGTGCAAAGCGATGCGTGCAAAAACGGCAATGGCGCAATGTGTCTAAATTTTGCGGATTCTATGTATTCCAAACGCGACTATGCTTCTGCCGCCAACGCCTACAACGCTGCGTGCACGCTCTCTCAAAACTTTCCTGCTTGCCAGAAGCTCGCAGCTATGTTTGAAAAAGGCGAGGGCGTAGAGCAGAATAAATTTAACGCCATCGACCTATACCGCATTTCGTGCTATTACGGCTACAAGGATGCGTGCGCAAATATGCGCCGCTTAGGATACAACGGCTAAGGCTTTGGGATTTAAATTAAAATTCTGTTTTAGATTTACTCGCTACGAATGAGCTGCTTTCAAATTCCATTCCGCCGTATCGCGGGATGGAATTTGTTGCATGAAAAATTCTTCACCATACATTTTGATAAAATTTTGTGTCACTTATAGCTAGAAATAAATTTTATCTACATCGTTGATATTTATATTGTGTCTAGCTAAGAAATACTCTTTCAATTCAAAATATATAGAATTTCTAAATATCGGTATTAAATAATATCTGGAGCAAGCAAATAAGCCGATATGTCCATAATGCGGTTCGCCAACTCTCAATGCAGGAAAAAGCGAAAATCTCCTATCGCCGCTCTTTCCCAAAACAAGACAAAAGATAAATTTTACTAATATATTGCCCACAAACTGAAACAAAGCAAAGCTCAAAAACCAACGAGCAACCACGAGATCAATCGTCATGAAAACCAAGCATAGCAATACCGCCATAAACATATATAGCAATCCTCTTTTTCCTTTAAAATTTCCTATAAAAAAGGGCCAATCCATATTATGCTGCAAATTTTCACATTGCTCGACATACGCGATTTTATCTTTTTCGTAAAATTCTATTTGCTTGTTTTTAAGCTGTATCATCGGTCTCTCTTTTCTATAATCTATAAGCTCCGGCAATATAATAAATAGTGATAAAAATGATAGTGTTAGGGCTGTGAGAATTTAAATTGAGGTTTT
>NZ_CALKTL010000050.1 GCF_937997405.1 uncultured Campylobacter sp.
TAGAGCGTGAACGCCTCGCCGCGCAGACAGGCCACGGAGGCGTCGATCAGCTCGTCGTGTTTCTCGAAAAGCGAATCAAATCGCGCGTTTTTGCCTTTTAACTCAGTGATTAAATCTCTGTATTCATGAAACATGCTTTACTCCTTTGAAAAATTTATTTAAGTATATCAATAAAGCGCTTAAAACCTAATTTCAGCTATCAAATTTAGACTGAATTTCACGCATGAGATTCCAAATTTTAAAAGGTAAAATTTTAGTATTTAAAAATTTAAAACAGGCAAATTTAAATGATAAAATTTTAGGGCAGAGCTTTAAAGCCCTGCCGCTATTCGCTATTTTCGAGACGAGATTTTTATTATGAAAGAGTAAGCTGTGAATCTTTATGATCTATAATCGGCGTTGATTTTTACGTAGTCGTAGCTAAGATCGCAGCCGTATGCACTAAACTCGCCATCCCCGAGCCCTAAATCGCACCAGATCGTAAAGCTTTTTTGCTGCATTACGGCGTGGGCCGTGGCCTCGCGAGCGGCGTCCAGTTCGCGATTTTGCGCGTCATAAAGTAGCACGTCATCGTATTTAATACGCAGCTTTTCTTCGTCGCATTCGATACCGCAGGCGCCTATGGTGGAGGCTATGCGACCCCAATTCGGGTCTTCGCCGAAGATCGCCGTTTTAACAAGCGGCGAATTGCTTAGCGCCTTCGCCGCCCTGCGGGCATCATCGGCATTTGCGGCACCGCTTACTTTAAATCGCACCAGCTTGTTTGCGCCTTCGCCATCTTTTACCAGCATTAGCGCAAGCTCGCGCGTCAGGGCATTTAGCGCGGAGGCGAAAGCATTTTTGTCGTAGGCACATTTGGCGCTGCTGCAGAGCATAATCGTATCGTTGGTGGAGGTGTCGCCGTCGACGCTTACTGTGTTAAAGCTCTGCTCCGCCGCTTTTTTTAGCAGCTCGTCCATATCCGCGCGCGGTATTTTTGCGTCGGTCAGGACGAAGCAGAGCATGGTCGCAAGCGCAGGATTGATCATACCCGCGCCCTTGCAAACGGCTGCGATGTGAAATTTCTCGCCGTTTTCTAAAGAAATTTCATATGCAAGCTCTTTTTTTATCGTATCGGTAGTCATAATGGCGGTGGCTAGGGCATCTGAGTTTCGCGCCGAGAGGTTAAAATTTTGCGCGGCGGTGATAATTTTTTCCTTTTTGAGGCGGTATCCGATGACGCCAGTGGAACTCATAACGGGGTTTATCAGAGGGATTTTTTTGCCAAGCTCGCTAAAAATTTCATCGATATCGGCGATGCCTTGCTTCCCGGTCATAGAGTTTGCGTTTTTAGAATTTACGAGGATAAAATTTGTTTTAAGATCCCCGCCCGCGCGCTCTTGCGCCCTTTTGAAATGCCTAATCGGTGCAGCTTGAAATTTATTGCTCGTAAAGATCGCGCTTACGGCAAAGGGCTCGTCCGCATGGATAAATCCCAGATCGTTCCCCTCTTTTTTAAAGCCCGAATTCGCGCCGTCGAAATAAAAGCCCTCGACATTCTGCAAGCCGCCCTCGAGCTTAGCGATTTTAAACATATCTCATCTCCTGTGGCTTGTATTTGCTGCGGATGAGTTTTTTGGTGTTGCGGATGCCCTCTGCCGTGCCAATGACTAAAAATTTCACTCCCGTACCGATGAGGTAGTCGCCATCTGGCATCGGGATAAAGCGGCTGTTGGGCTCTTTGATTCCCACGACGTCGGCGTTTGTAAAATCGCGCAAGCGAGTTTCTTTTAGGCGCTTGAAGCGGATCCACGAAAAATCGGGCACCGTGATCTCCTCTATATCGATGAGGGAGTCTTTTTTATACAAAAACCGCTCCAAAATGTTTTCCATATCGGGGCGCACGCTGATCGCAGAGAGCCTTTGTGCGGCGAGTTTGGATGGTGAGACGATAGAATTTGCGCCGAGTTTTTTTAGCCTCTCGGTGTCGCTGTCATCATCGCTATTTGCCATGATGAAGTAGGGGGTGATGCGACCAAGCTCCTTTTCGTATAGGCGCACCAGCGAGATTATTGCGATATTATCGGCTAAATTTGGACTTAGCGTGATGACGGATTTTGCAGATGACAGATGCGCTTTTAGCATCGTGGTTTCTACATGCGGTTCTCCTACGATGAAATATGGATAGCGGTTTTCTT
The DNA here is from genome assembly GCF_937997405.1 of uncultured Campylobacter sp. Classification (GTDB taxonomy): domain Bacteria; phylum Campylobacterota; class Campylobacteria; order Campylobacterales; family Campylobacteraceae; genus Campylobacter_B. The sequence continues at coordinate 2,178 of NZ_CALKTL010000050.1, forward strand.
CGGCGATTTTGGCTAGAGCGGGATCGGGGTCGATCACGACAAAAGGCAGATGATTTTCGCGAAACTGCTTGGCAAGCTCGGCGCAGTAGATGTTGTTGTAACAGATAATGTAGTGGTTTTTGAGCCTTGCGATGTTGTTGATCATTCGTTGCTCCCTAAGTAAATTTTGAAGTTTGCCGTTTTTTATGACCTCGACGACGACGCCCAGGCAAAATGAAAAGGTTCCAAAGCCCATGAGGATGAATAAGACGGTAAAAATTCTACCCGCGGGCGATATCGGCGCTACTTCGGTAAAGCCTACCGTCGTGAAGGTCATACCCGCCTGATAAAAGGCGTCTATGAGTGAAAAGCCCGCTATAAAAACATAGCCTAATGTGCCGATTAGCATCATCAGCACGATGGTTATCAGTGGTAAGCGAAAAGGTCGTAGCTGGTCGTAAATTTCTGTGTAGAGGTTGATGTCCGGCTTAGTCGAGCCGGACCAGTCGAGGAATCGCTTGATCTTGTCCAAAACAGACATAAATTCCTCTTTAAGAGGTTATTTTGATTGTTTTTTCATAGTTCGTAGAGTTGAGGCGGCGACTTTGATTCGTCTGGTTGAGCCGTCTTCTAGCTGAACGCGGATGGTGCGTAGATTGACCTGGAATTTCTTTTTGGTCCTGTTATTTGCGTGGCTGACATTGTTTCCTACCATCGCACCTTTGCCGGTGATTGCGCATCTTCTTGCCATAATAAATCCTTGATGATTAAAATAAATGGCGATTATAGCGAAAAAATTTCAAATTATGCTTAAAATCCGCCGCGGTTTAAATTTAGCGAAATTTATGACAAAACTAAGTAAAATTTCGCATCTTAAAATTTTATAAGGAATCTTAATGTATGTAGCACCCAGCATTTTATCGGCGGATTTCGGAAGGCTTGCGGAGGAAATTCGCGCAGTCTGCGAGGCGGGCGCCGATCTCATTCACGTGGATGTGATGGACGGGCATTTCGTACCCAATCTTACGATCGGACCGCTTGTAGCAAGTGCGGTAGCAAAGGCGAGCAGCAAGCCTTTAGACATCCATCTGATGGTCAAAAACGTGCCGTTTTTCGTCGATCTTTTTTTGCCGCTAAGGCCGAAATTTCTTAGCTTCCATATCGAGGAGGAGACCCATCCGCTGCGCCTCATAGATCATATCCGCCATAGCGGCGTCTCGCCTGCGGTTGTGCTGAATCCGCACACTCCGCTTAGCGCGCTGGAGTTTATTTTGGGCGAAGTGGATATGGTGCTTTTGATGAGCGTTAATCCTGGCTTTGGCGGGCAGAAATTTATCCCCTCGGCGCTTGAGAAAATTAAGCAGCTGCGCGAGCTGATCGATCGTAAAGGCGCAAAATGCCTCATCGAGGTCGATGGCGGCGTAAACGGGCTGAATATCGCAGATATCGACGAAGCGGGCGCCGACGTCGTGGTAGCGGGCAATTACATATTTTCTTCAAACGACTACGCGGAGGCGATCCGTGCGCTTAAAATTTAGGCGCGGCACAGGGGTAAAATTTTGACGCGTCAGATCGAAAATTTAATAAATTTACTGGCTCAAAAGAGCATAAATTATTACGATTTTATCTCAAAAGCAAGCGATATTGCCGAGATTACCGAGCTTTTTGAGCCCAAAGACCTTTCGATGTGGCGTGCGCTGGGCATAGAGATA
>NZ_CALKTL010000051.1 GCF_937997405.1 uncultured Campylobacter sp.
CTGCATTGACGAAGTCTAGTAGCTCTTTATTACCTTTCTGCACGCCAATACCCATGAAATCGGGCTTGCCTAGAGTTTTAAGCGGCACTTCTACCTCGCTATCGACTACCGGATATGCCATTGCGATGAGATTATCGGTCGCGTAGGCATCCACGTCGCCGTCTTTTAGCATGCGGTAGCACTCCCTGGCGATCTTACAAAATGTAAAATTTCCAAAGCCTTCTTGTTTAAAAAATGCCTCGCCCGTACCGCCGCTTTCGAGCAAAATTCTTTTTTCTTTCAGATCGGCTAAGGATTTTATTCTATCGGCTTTGCGGGTTAAAACTCCAAGATTTACTGAAAAATACGGTGTTGAAAAATCGATCTGCTGCGCGCGTTCAGGCGTAATGGTAATCGTAGCGATGACAATATCTACGCGGTTGTTTACTAGTGCTGGAATTCTATCCTCGACCTTCATCGGTACAAGCTCGATTCTGCCGCCTTTTTCGCCGAAAAGATCATTTGCTATGGCCTGTGCCATCGTAACTTCAAAGCCCTCGAAGGTTCCATCGTTTAGCTCGCTAAAAGGAGGCTGTCCGTCGTAAACACCGATGCGAACGACGCCTTTTGATCTGATCTGTTCCAGACTATCGGCAAAAGCAACGATAAATGGTAGTAACATTGCAAGAAGCAATTTCATGGCAAATCCTTAAATTTAATCTCTCTTCCGCTTTCAAACTAAGCGGGAAATTTTATTTACTAAAATTCTAAAAGCCGGACTTAAAAATTTAAAGCAAGCTCTTAGAGCATATTATAAATTCCATCTAGCAGAAAATACTTCTTATCTGCCGTACCGCGATAAAATGGATCAAAGCTCTGCTCGTAGGCCTTTTTGAAAAAGCCCTCTTTGCTTAGCTTGATGAGCTCTGCATTGACGAAATCAAGTAGTTCCTTGTTGTCTTTCTGCACGCCGATGCCGATGAAATCGCTAGGGCCTAGGTTTTTAAACGGCACTTCCAAAGTATCATCGATGACGGAATATGCAAGCACGATGAGATTATCATTTATATAGCCGTCCGCATCGCCATTTCGAATCATTTCGTAGCATTCCTTAGCCGAAGCGCAATGGCCTAAATTTTTAAATCCCTTGGTTTTGAAAAATTTCTCGGCTACCGTCGCGTCGCCTTCGAATACGATCTTTCTATCATGAAGCTGCGCGATATCGGTAAAAGCGTCGGCTTTGCGCGTTAATACGCCTAAATTTACGGAGAGGTAGGGGAGGGAGAAATCGATTTTTCTTTTTCGTTCGTTGGTGATGCTAAATAGGCCGATCACCAAATCAAGCTTATTTGCCTCTAAAAATGGAATTCTATCGTTTACGCTTAGAGGGATGAACTCGATTTTGCCCTCTTTTTTGCCGAAAATTTCTTTAGCGATTGCGTTTGCAAGATCGATCTCAAATCCTTCAAATTTGCCGCCATTAGACTCGCAAAGCGGCGGATGAGCGTCTCGTACTCCGATGCGAATGACGCCGTTTTGTCTGATTTGATCTAGGCTATCGGCAAAAAGCGCCACACAAAATAGAGCCGCTATAAAAAGTAGTTTCATTTTATGTCCTTAAAATTGGATTTCGCATATTATCCACTTATTATAAATGATGTTTTAGTCAAAGGCGTTAGATAAAACACTGCTAAATTCCGTCCTAAAATATAGCATAGAGCCCATCTAGTAAGAAATATTTTTTATCTGCAGCGCCTTGATAAAATGGCTTGAAAGTTTCATCATAAGAACGTTCGAAAAAGCCCTGCTTGCTAAGTGTAACAAGCTCTTTATTTATCAGATCAAGCAATTCGGTATTGCCTTTGCGCACTCCGATGCCTAAGAATTCCGGATTGCCTAGATTTTGGATTGCTACTTCTAAATTGTCGTCGATAATGGAATAAGCTAGTACAATGAGATTATCGTTAACGTAAGCATCGGCTTTGCCTTGCTTAAGCATATCATAGCATTCGGTAGTAATGGAGCAATGGATTAGATTGTGGATTTTATTTTTATACAAAAAATTTTCTGCCGTAGTCCCGCTACCCTCTACTAAGACTTTTTTGTTTGAAAGATCGTCTATGCTTTTGATGCCGTCGCTTTTACGTGTCAAAACTCCCAAGCTCATCGAAAAATATGGATAAGAAAAGTCGATTTGCCTTTTTCTATCTTGCGTTATCGTGATGGTCGCGACTGCAAGATCTACCTTATCGTTTTGTAATGCAGAGATCCTATCGGTGGCATTTAAAGGGACGAACTCGACTCTACCGCGCTTATCGCCGAATATGCTCTTAGCTATAGCATCTGCAAGGTTGATTTCAAAGCCTTCGAAATTACCACTTTTTTCATCACTAAAAGGCGGCCTACCATCACGAACACCGATTTTAACGACCCCGGCAGATCTGATCTGCTCCAAACTGCCCGCAAAAACACTGCTGCAAAGTGCAAACATAATGCAAAAAAGTAGCTTCATAAACTATCCTTTTCTTAAATTTAATATTATCCCTTAGATATTGCGTGATTTTACCCTAAAATAGTTAAACATAACTTCAATTACATAATACGGATTGCTAAATCGGTAGTAAGCGAACGAGATTTATAATTTAAGAAGCGATAGATAAATTTTATGAAGTGAAATTTAACCGTAGCGAAATGTCGCGCAGGAAAGTATAAGCTTTGATTAAAATTTATCTATCGTAATTTACGGTGCAGTTTTTGCTGTATCGGCATAGAATTTTAATTTGGAATTCATCCATCATACCTGCTTGCTTTTCGAGCTGGAATTTTTACGTCTTGCCTACGTGCCGCATATTTCGCAATAAAATTTTAAAATTTGCTTGGGTTGAAATGCTGTTTTGTGTTATAGAATTTTGCGGTATTTTAAAACTATTTTTCGCCAACTTCTACGATTTTGCTTAGCACGTATTGTTCTAGCTCGCGTCTAGGCACGTCATTCTTGAGCGCTTCGTTGTAGATATTTTCGACTATGCGGCTGTATTTTTCGTAAGGAAAGTAGAGGAAATGGTTCGCCCAAGCGCGTTTGATGAGCTCGTGGGTTAGCTTTTTTCTAGCCCACGCTTTAAAGCAATCAAAGCCGATAAAAACCGCCGACGTCGCTATGATCGTAAATAAAATGGAGAAGTGAAAGTCGATCTTTTCAAACATCGCGTGCGTCAGCGTTATCAAAAACATTACGCAGACGAATGCGAAGCAAGCGAAGATAACGTAGGATTTGCCGTAGTTAAATCTAAAATTTAGCTTCGAAGGATCGACGAGCATTCCGTCGTTAAACTCGGCGTTGGCTTCGAGCAGATCACGGAAAAGCACGGGTTTATGCGATACATGAAACATAATATCTAAAAGTCTATCTTTAAAATTTGATTTATCCATCGGAGTTCCTTCGATTTTTGCGGCATTATATCTTAAATTAAATTGTTATAAGATAAAATGATGCGAAATTTCAAGGAGCGATTATGTTTGAAATCAGCGGAATGAGCGGCGACGAGATAGTTTATATTAACGGCAAGTTTTGCAAGGCCAAAGAAGCCGCGATAAGCCCTTTTGATCGCGGTTTTGTGCTCGGAGACGGCATCTATGAAGTAGCGCCCGTGGTAAATTCTAAAATTTGCGACAGAGCGGATTTTTGGGAGCGCTTTGAGCGCAGCGCCGCGCAGATCGAGCTAAAAATTCCATATTCTCGCGAAAAATATGAGGAAATTTTATATGAGCTCATCGCGCGTAACGGCGTGAGCGAGGGCGCTTTCTATACTCAGATCACAAGAGGCGCGGCGATGCGCGATTTTGACTACGTCCGTGGCATAGAGCCTAGCGTCTTTGCCTTTGTGTATCATACGCAAATTTTTGATAATCCGCTCGCAAAAGAGGGGATTGAGATCGTAAGCTTGCCCGAGATCCGCTGGCATAGGCGCGATATAAAATCGATCTCGCTTCTTGCACAGTGCATCTTAAAGCACGAGGCCCACAAGGCGGGCGCTTATGAGTGCTTTTTGATCGAGGATGGGCTAGTTACCGAGTGTTCGAGCTCCAGCGCGTTTATCATCAAAGATGACGTCCTTATCACGCGGCCGCTTTCAAACGACATACTGCCCGGCATCCGCCGCAAGGTGATCTTAGGCCTTGCCGAGCAGGCGGGGCTTAGCGTGCAGCAGCGAGCGTTTGGAATGAGCGAGGTTTATGAAGCCGATGAGGCCTTTATCAGTGCGGCGACGCTGATGGTGCTGCCGATCGTAAAAGCAGACGGTAGAGCGATCGGCGGCGGTGCGGTCGGCAAATACGTCCCGCGCCTGCGCGAGATGTATGCCGCGCGACTAAGAGCCGAAGCGGGACTGTAATAGGGCGGTCAAATTTAGCCCGTTAAATTTAAACTATGCGGGCTGATTAAATTTTGCTTTCTAGCTCTCCGGTTATGTGACCCAGTTCGCTTACTAATTCTAAAATCTCAGCCAGTTCGTATTGATGAGCATACGCTGTTCCGGTTGTCGGAGGTATGCTAAATAGCTCTGTTTCAAAGCGGTTCGGCGCGCCGTTTAGAAATAGGTAAAATTTATTATCCATAAACGCCGCGCTTATGCTAAATTTATGGTAGTATCGCTTTAGCTCGTTTAGTCGCTCCATCAGCGCAGGCGTCAATAGATATCGAGCTTCGACCTTGTCATCAGTAAACACGCGAAATTCGCTATTAAAAATGACGTTGTCCATTAGCTCCTTCTCGCCTAAAATTTTTGTATTTAGCTCGCGGCTCGCCAAGATGGTTTTGGCGTAAAATCTCTTGCCGAATTCGCATATCAGCACGCTGCCGCTAAAATCCATATAAGCATCATATAAGCTCATCGCAAGCGAAGCTAGCTTCACATAAGTATTGTCTATGCCCAGATCGTAGTTATTTTTGATTCTAATCGCCTCGCTGAAGCTAAATTTTACCACATCCCATTCGCCTTTTATCTCATCTTCGCTGATAAAATCGGAGTTTGCAAAGATTCCCGCTCGCCTGAATTCCTTCGCGCTTATGCCGCGGCCTGGCGAATAAGTAAGCTGCGGATACGCCTGCGAGATCGCCGTGCGCACCAAAACTTTTTTGTAAAACAGTTTATATTCATAAGCGGCGTCCGCAATGCCGTCGTAAATGCAAGCAACATAAATAATCAAAAGCACCGCGTAGATAAGATAGACTTCGATCATCTTGTAATCCGTATCATCGTCTGTTTTAAATACCGCATCGATCGCAAACATTATGATAAACGGAAACAGATACAAAAATGCTATCTTGGCATAGATCATCACTACCTTGCAAATACACTTTTTTTGTTTGGCTCTACTTAGCGCTATCGCTCTTTCTAGCTGCATGCGTTTCCTTAAATTTTTTGATACGAAATTTTATAAAATTCATTCTCTTGATAAAATTTCACCACGGCCTCATCCGCGCTTGCGTTGCGCTGCAAATACCGCAACAAGGGCTCTGTGCGCGTATATATCACCCTGAGCCCCGCAAGGCTCGTCGCGCGCGAAAGCGCCACGTAGAGCTGCCCTTTGGCAAAGATCCTGTCGATGTCGCAGATGAGCTGCGGGATGCTCATGCCTTGGGATTTGTGGATCGTGATTGCGTATGCGAGCTTGAGTGGGAACTGATAATACCGCGCCAGCACGATCTGCTCGGCATCCGCGCCGCTTGCGGCGATCTCGCTTAGTTCGTATGTTTGCAGCCCCACGCGGCTTAGTATTCCCGAGGGCTTTTTTACGACCACGCTTTCGATCTCGCCGCAGGAACTTTTTTCGATCTTTTCGACGACGCCTTGTTCGCCGTTAAAAAACTCGCCGCTTTTATTCGCGGTAAACAGCACCTTTGCGCCCTCTTTCAGCGTCAGACTTTGCGGCGTATTTAGCGAGGCGATCCATTTTTGAATTTTCTGCTCGCTCACTCCGCTTTGCAGCGCTTCATAAACACCCTCAAAGCTACTTTGCGGCGCATTAAGCTTGGCTAATCTGGCGTTATTTATCGCATCTACTTCGGCGTTTCGTCCCGAGATTATCGTGGCGTTCGGCTCAGCTTGCGCGGCATCGATGAGCAAAGATCGCATCAGCTCCGCCGTCTGCTCGCTTGCGATGCCGAGCCGCAGCTCACAAAGCAGGCGGTATAGTGCCGCATCCGCGGTGCGCTTGGAGCCTATCATCTCGACGTAAAAAAACTCGCACTGCCTCCACGCATACGAGCCGAAGGCGTAATCCGAGTCGCTAAATAGGCTCGCGCGCGGCGCGCTCTCGCCCTCTTTGCGCACCGGCGGAAGCTGATAAAAATCACCCGTAACAAGCAGCCGCCCGTTAAATTTAGAGCTTGAAATTCTAAGATAGATCATCTCGAAAAGCTCGGCGCCGATCATTGAAATTTCATCGATCACGATGAGATCCGCGAGGGCTAAAATTTTTCGCAGCTCGCTTAGCTTGCCGCTTTGTTTGCGATCGAAGCTCTTTAGCTCCTCGTGGTTTTTGCAAATGCCGAAGCGGAAAAAGCTATGCACGGTCACGCCGCCTATCTCTACGGCGCTGATGCCGGTGCTGCCGAGTACGATGACGAGTTTGCCGCGAGCGCGGTAATCCTTGATGAGCTCTTTTATTACGTAGCTTTTGCCCACGCCTGCGCCGCCCGTGATGAAAATATTGCGATCTTTTAGCTTCTGGATGATGAAATTTATCAAGTTTTTTCCTATTTTTTGGCAAAATTATAGCCAAAATTTTTTAAAAGGCATTTTGTTTGAAACGATTAGTATCTCTTATCTTCGCAGCTTTGGTTCTCGCAGGTTGCGGCGAAACCGTCGGCCCGCGCAAGTTTATCCCCGAAAACCCCGCTGTTTTGGATCTTGAATACGCTCAAAACAGCGAGCGGCTGCCCGCTCCTGCGTCGGTGCAAAACATAAGCGGAAAAGCGTTTAAGAGCCGCTATTTTAAAATTTGGTTTGATGATGCGCCTATTAAAGCGGGAATCGATACTTTTTGGGGGCTTAATTACGCCAAGGGGCGCCATTTTGACGCCGCAGGCAGGATATACGACGATGCGATCTATCAAAGTATCCGCACAAACGCGAACGAAGAGGCGTTCGGGCTGATCTCCGAGCCCGCTATAACGGTAAAAAACGCACTGCTGCGAAATATCCCAAGCGACTTGCCGATTTTCGGCGATCCGAGCGAGCCGGGGGAGGGCGAGCCGTTTGATTACGCCGCAAATTCCGCCGTGAGCGTGGGCTATCCGCTGCTGCTGTCGCATTACAGCAGAGACGGCGCGTGGGCGTTCGTGCGCAACGACGGCGTGTGGGGCTGGATAAAAAGCGACGCGATAAAGCGCATCAGTCCTCAGCAGGCGGATATTTATGCAAATTCTAAATTTATAACGATCCTGCGCGACGGCGCCGCCGTTTATGACGAAAGCGGTGCGGAGCTTTTTAGAGCGCGTACCGGCACGATCCTGCCGTATGATTTTAGCGGCGAACGCGATCTTGGCGGCACGCTCGGTGTGCGGAGCGTATTTAGCGGCGAAATTTTAACCCAGTTTGGCGGCAAGAGATATTTCGTTAGCGCGGAGGATGCGAGGCTTTGGCCTGCGCCGCTTGATGAGCAAAACTCAAAGATCGTAGCCGCTAGCCTGCTCGGGCAGAAATACGGCTGGGGCGGGTATAAATTTCTTCGCGATTGCTCGCTTATGACGAAAGATTTTTTGGCTAATTTCGGGCTGTGGCTGCCGCGAAATTCTAAGGCGCAATCGGGCCGCGGCGAGCGTTTTTCGCTGGCGGGGATGAGCGCGGATGAAAAGCTTAGCTTCATCGGCAAAAACGGCGTAGCGTATAAAACCCTGCTGTATATGCCCGGCCACGTGATGCTCTACGTAGGGCAGGTGGATGGCAAGCCTGCGGTGCTGCACGATATCTGGGGGCTTCGTACGATGGATGGCGGGCGCGCGGTCATCGGGCGCACGGCGATTACGTCGCTTACTATCGGCTCGGATCGCGCCGACATCGCCGAAGACCGCCTGCTAATTTCTCGTATCAGCGCGATGAGCGTGCTCTCGGGCGAGGATGACTTTATTTCGGACGATCGGTTCGCTCCTGAGGATCCGGGCGCCTTATCTGCGTATGCGAGCGGAAATTAGGCTGCTTGCGGGTATGGGCGTGAATTGAGCTTCGCTTAGTAGCTGTTTGCTTTTGCCGTTGGTGGAGTCGCGCGCTTGACGATGCTGCGGTGCGTGCAAGCGTAAATTTAAAATGGCGTTTTAAGTGCTGTGTCATTTTAAATTTAGCCTAGGCGGCGAGCAAATTTAAAAATTTCGGGCTTAAATTTAGTCTAAATTTAAGCCTCAGCTCTTGTAGTTCTTAAAATTTTGGGCAAATTTTAAAATTAGCTCGCAAGTCTGGTTAAAATTTTAAAGCGCTGTCTAAATTTACGCTCCCGCTTTAAAGCTCAATCGCGCGCCGCCTCCCTTAAAAGAACAAAAAATATCTCGGCGTTTTGCGTTTATACTTTAAATATTCCTGTCCATAGGCTTGCTCGCAGTAGCGCTCCTCGCCGAGGACCACGAGATGGTTGTATATGGCAAAGGGCACTATCGCTATGAGTAGCCACAGCGACGCCGAAGCGACGCAAACGCCCGCCATGCCGAGGAAATAAAAGAAATACATCGGATTGCGCGATAGGCGATAGATGCCGCTTTGTGCGGCTTTATCCGCAGGAGCCGCTGCATAGTCGTAAAAAGCTTTGATGAAGCCCGCAAAAGCCGCTACGTAGATCACCGCTCCGATCCAAAACCACGCGCTGCCCGTCTTAAGCGGCACGAACACTGATAAAATAAGCAGCGCTACTTGCAGCAGCGAGCTTATGATCGCATTTCGCTTGTCCGCGAGCGTGTACCACGAGGTATCGGTGGCGCGCTTGCCGACCTCCTTGTAGATAAACATATACGCGAACTGTATCAGTACCATCGCAAACGAGGGTATCCAAGCGCCCGTTAAAGAGGGCTCAAGCGTCGTAAAAAATGAAATTTCCATGACCGCCCCTTTGGCTTTAAATTTTATCTTGCAGCTTTGTTTTGCCCTTGTTTGCTTGCCGTTGTTTTGTCCTTTTTCGCCCGCCGTGGGTTTAAATTTTACTCCGCCTCGCACCGCCTGTTTGACATGCTGCGGCTATGTTTGCTCGGTACGCCGCCCGCCGCCGATGCCGCTTTGATGAAGTATATGGCATCGGCCTGCTTGGTGCTATTTGTTGAAAGAGACTTCGGCGCTGGTAGAATGGCGGTCTGCTCGACGCCGATGTGCCGCCGCACGATGAAACATTCTGTGCCGATGTACTCGCTGCCTACTACACAATGAAACTGTTCGGCACGGGCGTCGCCTACTTGGTGAGACGTTTGAAGTCGATCTATCGCTTGTTCGGTGCCGCGTCTTATTTACCCTCCGGGCTAAGTCCTTTTAAAATATAGCCAAATTCCGTATCGCTTAGCTCGTAATTCATAAATTTTTTATAAAACGCCTTAGTTTCGGTCTTTACGTCGATGTCGGCAAAAAGCTCCGGCTGGATGGTTTTCGCCGCCCATAAAATTTGAAGTACCGTATCCGCGCCGTATCGATCCCAGTTGAAAACCCCGCGCGGATTGCCGTAAACGCGTCCGTTTTTGACAGCATCCGTGCCGCTGTAGATAGGACTTGATTTGATCTTTGCTACCGCATCTTCGTTGTGATCGCCGCCCACGATTATGATCTGCGGATTGCTCGCGATGATCTCCTCGGCGGTGATGGTTTTCATCGGACCTTTGGTGGCGGTGATCGCATTCGTTCCACCGGCTAGCTCTATCCAAGAATCGATCAGCGTGCCCTTACCGTCGATCTTTAAAAGATCGGTTCCGCCTACGATGTGAAGGACGCGTGGGCGCTTATCGGGGCTTAAATTTGCGGTACGGCCGCTAACCAAAGCGATATTTTTATCGAGATTTGCGATTAGATCCTTCGCTCTTTGCGGGGCGTCGCCGCCTAGCATATCGCCGCACATCCTGATGCTGCGCCTCATCTGCTCGTAGTCGCTAAAGGACGCCTTTAAAACGGTAAAGCCCTGCTTAGCTAAATTTTCGCCTGCCAATGCGGTTGGGACTATGACTACGTCGGGATTACGGCTCATCAGCTCCTCTAAATTTACGTCGTTATTTTTTAGCAGTACTGGGATCTGCGCTAGGCGCGGATAAATTTTAAGAAACCATGTGTTTTTGCTGATATTATCGGTGGTGGCGACGATCTTGTCCG
>NZ_CALKTL010000052.1 GCF_937997405.1 uncultured Campylobacter sp.
GCGATGTTATAAACCATAAATAAAATTTCGCTACGTTGAGCTTGGATGCGTAGGGTGGTTGAGGCTTTGTAGTAGCTAAATTTTATTATCCAGTCTTGTTGCGATATGAGGTCTTTTTATCTTGTGGCAAGTGCATTTTTAAATTTCTTAATTTTCGCGCATTCCCGTCATTTGATATTTAGGTTAGAATTTCGAGTCAGACGGCTAAATTTGCATTTAATCTCTACTCACTGCTTACGATCCGCGCTTAAAGTACGTAAAATTTTATTTTCAAAGCGGCGAAAGGGCTCGTCTCAAATCGTCCGCAATGCTCGTCTAAAACTGCCAGCAGATCGCGCTTGTAGCCCGCCTGCTGTGATAAAGCTTTAGAATTTTACTGGGTTTGCGAAGCATTTAAATTTTTAAGCAATAAATATGTAAAATTAGCGAAATTTGATAATTCCAAAGGAACGAAAAATGGCAAAAGTTATGAAAACGATGGACGGAAACGAGGCGGCGGCTTACGTCTCATACGCCTTCACCGAGGTCGCGGGCATCTATCCGATCACGCCTAGCTCGCCTATGGCGGATTACACCGATATCTGGGCGTCGCAGGGCAAGAAAAACCTCTTCGGCATGCCCGTTAAAGTAGTCGAGATGCAAAGCGAGGGCGGCGCGGCGGGCACCGTGCACGGATCCTTACAAGCAGGCGCGCTTACGACGACGTATACCGCATCGCAGGGGCTTTTGCTAAAAATTCCAAATATGTACAAGATCGCGGGCCAGATGCTTCCGGGCGTCATTCACGTCGCGGCGCGCGCGCTTGCGGCGCAGGCTCTTTCAATTTTCGGCGATCATCAAGACGTCTACGCCTGTCGCCAAAGCGGCTTTGCGATGCTCGCAAGCGACAGCGTGCAGGAGGTGATGGATCTGGGCGGTATCGCGCATCTTGCGGCGATTAAGGGGCGAGTGCCGTTTTTGCACTTTTTCGACGGATTTCGCACGAGCCATGAAATTCAAAAGATCGAGGTGATGGACTATGCCGAGTTTGATCGCCTGCTCGATCGCGAGGCCGTGCGTAAATTTAGAGCTGACGCGCTAAGCTCCGAACATCCTAAAACTCGCGGCACGGCGCAAAACGACGACGTATATTTTCAGACACGCGAGCTAACCAATAAATTTTACGACGCGCTTCCGGATATCGTCGCGGAGTATATGAGCGAAATTTCAAAGATCACGGGGCGCTCGTACGCGCCTTTCGTCTATTACGGCGCAAGTGAGCCGCAGCGCGTGATCGTCGCGATGGGCTCGGTCAATCAAGCCCTTGAAGAGGTGGTCGATCATCTAAACGCGAAGGGCGAGAAGGTAGGCGTGCTAAAAGTGCATCTCTACAGGCCTTTTAGCCTCAAATATCTCTTCGCCGCGATGCCTAAAAGCGTGCGTAAAATCGCCGTGCTAGACCGCACGAAGGAGCCAGGCAGTCTCGGCGAGCCGCTGTATTTGGATATAAAGGCCGCATTTTACGGGCGCGAGGACGCTCCGCTCATCGTGGGCGGCAGGTATGGTCTAAGCTCCAAAGACGTTGATCCCGCGCAGCTAATCGCCGTGTATGAAAATTTAAAGGCGGACGAGCCTAAAAACGGCTTTACGATCGGCATCGACGACGACGTGACGCATCTATCTCTACCCGTGGGAGATAAAATTTCGCTCGGCTACGAGGATGAGACCGAGTGCTTGTTTTATGGCCTTGGCGCGGACGGCACCGTGGGCGCGAATAAAAATTCCGTCAAAATCATCGGCGACAAAACCGATCTTTACGCACAGGCGTATTTCGCCTACGACAGCAAAAAATCGGGCGGCTACACGCGCTCGCACCTGCGCTTCGGCAAAAGACCGATCCGCTCGACCTATCTCGTCTCAAATCCGCATTTTGTCGCCTGCTCGGTCGCTGCGTATCTAGACATCTACGACGTCATCGGGGGCATCCGAGAGGGCGGCACCTTCCTTTTAAATTCCATCTGGGATGCCGAGCAGACGGCGGCAAAGCTTCCAAACAAGGTTAAAAGAATTCTAGCCCAAAGACGGGTAAAATTTTATATCCTAAACGCAACTAAGCTGGCACGCGATATAGGGCTCGGAGGCCGCACTAATACGATCATGCAATCGGCGTTTTTCAAGCTTAGCGGCATCATTCCGTTTGAGCAGGCGCAGAGCTATATGAAGGAATACGCCAAGAAAACCTACGCCAAAAAGGGCGAGGCGGTCGTGGCGATGAACTGCGACGCGATCGATAGGGGCGCGGACGCTTTGGTACAGGTAGCGATCGATCCTGCGTGGGTAAATTTAAAAGATGACGCGGCGGATATAAACGACAAATACAAAGGCGACGAATTTATAGAAAAGATCGTAAAACCGATGAACGCAGCGCGCGGCGATAGCTTGCCAGTGTCGGCGTTTTTAGGACACGAGGACGGCGGGTTTGATGCGGGCACGACGCGATTTGAAAAGCGCGGCGTAGGCGTCACGGTGCCTAAATGGATCGAGCAAAACTGCATCCAGTGCAACCAGTGCGCCTTCGTCTGCCCGCACGCCGTAATCAGAGCGTTTTTGCTAGATGAAAAGGACGAAGCCGCCGCGCCTTTAAATTTAAAAGATCACCTGTTAGAAGCCAAGGGCAAGGAGCTAAAGGGGTTAAAATATAAGATCCAAGTAAGCCCGCTAGATTGCACGGGCTGCGCGCTTTGCGCCGAAAACTGCCCAAGCAAGGAAAAATCGCTCGTCATGGTGCCGCTTGAAGAAGAACTTGCAAAGGGCGAGCAAGAAAGCGCAGACTTTTTATTCGAGCACGTAAGATACAAAGACGATTTGATGGATAGATCAAGCGTCAAGGGCGTAGGCTTTGCCCGCCCGTATTTTGAATTTCACGGCGCGTGCCCGGGATGCGGCGAAACGCCGTACATCACGCTGATCACGCGACTTTTCGGAGATCATATGATCGTAGCCAACGCCACGGGCTGTAGCTCGATCTACGGTGGATCGGCACCTTCGATGCCGTACCGCAAGGACGAGAACGGCCGCGGCGTCGCGTGGGCGAACTCGCTTTTTGAGGACAACGCCGAGTTTGGGCTGGGAATGAAGATCGCAAGCGAGACGCTGCGCCATAAGATCGAAGATCTAATGCTAGGCTCGCTCTCAAGCGTGCCAAACGCGCTAAAGGCGCTTTATCACGACTGGATCGAAAACAGAAACGATACGCAAAAATCCGCTCAGATCAGAGATAGGCTCGTGCCGCTGCTAGAACAAAATTTGGACGCGCCCGGGGTTCGTGAAATTTTAGAACTGAAGCAGTATCTAAACAAAAAATCGCAATGGATCATCGGCGGCGACGGCTGGGCCTACGACATCGGCTACGGCGGCCTCGATCACGTGCTGGCTACCGGCGAGGACATAAACGTGCTGGTGCTGGATACGGAGGTTTACTCAAACACGGGCGGACAGAGCTCCAAAGCTAGCCGCCGCGGCTCTATCGCGCAGTTTACCGCAGGCGGCAAGCGCGTTCAGAAAAAAGACCTCGGTCAGATCGCGATGACATACGGCAATATCTTCGTCGCACAGGTAAATTCCAACGCAAATCAAGCCGCGACGCTAAAAGCGATCATGGCCGCCGAGGCCTACCCTGGGCCTAGTCTCATCATCGCGTATTCGCCGTGTATCGCGCACGGCATCAAAGGCGGCATGGGCAGCTCCGGCGATCAAGCCGAGCTTGCGAGCAAATGCGGCTATTGGCCGACCTACACCTTCGATCCGCGACTTGCGGCGGAGGGCAAAAATCCGCTTAAAATTTCATCCAAAGAGCCCGACTGGAGCCTTTATGAGGAATTTTTGCTAAACGAGGTGCGCTACAACGCGCTTAAAAAGATCGATCCGGAGCACGCGGGCAAGCTTTATGAAGCCAACAAAGCCGACGCGATGAGGCGTTACCGCCAGCTCAAGCGGCTTGCCAATGCCGATTTCGGCGATGAGGTTATCTCTGCGGGCGTCGCGAGCGAGAATGTTTAAGCTTTGCGGCTATTTGTTGAAATTCCGGCTCTGCGAATTTTGCAATCCGGAATTTTATTAAATTTCGCGGGACTGCATAAAATTCCGTATAAATTTTAAAAGGAAAATCCATGAAAAAAATCGGACTAATCGGCGGCATGAGTTACGAATCTACGATTACCTATTATGATGGGATCAATCGCAAAATTAACGAGCGTCTAGGCGGGCTAAGTAGCAGCGAAATCCTGCTAAGTAGTCTAAATTTTGACGAGATCGAGCGGTGTCAAAGAGATAATGAGTGGGGCAGGGCAGGTGAAATTTTAGCTCGTCACGCGCGAGTTTTGCAAAGCGGCGGCGCGGATTATATTTTTCTTTGCACCAATACGATGCATAAGTGCTACGAGGCGATAAAAGCCGCTATATCCGTGCCTTTCGTGCATATCGCGGACGCCACGTTAAGTGAGCTGCGAAAACGTGGCGTGCAAAAAGTAGGGCTGCTCGGCACGATTTACACGATGACGCAGGATTTTTACAAACAGCGCCTAATAGATGGCGGCGTAGAGGTACTCGTGCCGAATGCGGACGAAATGGAAGCGGTAAACGAAGTAATTTTTAATGAGCTTTGCTTTGGTAAAATTTTACCACATTCCAAGAAGAAATTTTTGCAGATCATTGAAGGACTTAGGGCTCGCGGTGCGCAGGGCGTGATACTGGGCTGCACGGAGATCGGGCTGCTCGTATCGCAAGCAGATACCGCCGCGTGGCTATTTGATACTACGCAGATCCACATCGATGCGGCAGTAAGTCTAGCTTTAAGCGAGTAAATATCAAATATAAGCCGGTAAAATTCCGGCTTATAATTTCAAATTTTTATATACATTATCAGTTAAATTTAATCTTTCTCTGTTATAATAACGACTATCAATCATATAAGGGGATGAAATGAACGTTTTAGTTATAGGAGCAGATGAGATTACGCCCATTAAGGCGGTTTTAAAAGACCTTGGCGCGAGTAACATCGAGCACTGGGATGCACGAAACGAAAATCGCGTAAATCGTAAGCCGATCCCGCAAGATACCGAGTGTGTCGTTATGCTTACGAGCTTTTTAAACCACAACACGATGAAAAAGATCAAAGGCGAAGTAAAAAAGCGCAAAATCCCGCTTGTATGCGCTAAAAGAAGCGTTAGCTGCGTATTTTGCGAATACTGTAAGGTCTTCAATTTAAATCAAGAATTCGGTTGCAGACCTTGCGAAGATGATTAAAATTCTAAGGAATTTAAATAATGCCGGCAAGCCCAAGCAAGCGGTTAAAAAATCGTGTACTGCGTCGCGGTCAAATGCTTACGACGATGAAACAGGCGAGCTAAATTCTAAGGATTTTTTAAATTCTAGCAAATTTAACGCTACTTGCTTTGCGCACGCCGAAAGCAAGAAATTTAACGGCAAATTTAAAAAGTTTTCAAGCGGTAAATCGAG
>NZ_CALKTL010000053.1 GCF_937997405.1 uncultured Campylobacter sp.
CGTTAGCGCTTACCTCGCGCGATTTGGCGATAAAGCCGCCGCCAAAGCTAGGCGACGCCCAGCTCGAGCTAAGCTCGAAGCGGCTCGTAAGCTTGAAGCTTTACGTCGAATTTGCAGGGCTTTTCGTGATGTTCGGGCTCGGAGTTTTTATGTATTTCATCTCAGACACCCTCAGGATACTGTGATTGCAAGCTTCGGATGCAAATTTTAAAAAGCAGCTCGCGTGAAATATAAGCTTATGCGATGCGTTAAATTTCAATTCGGTGCGGATCTAATTTCAAAGAGTAAGATTTTAAAATTTTACGCTACGGACCCACGTAAATTAAATTTCGATCCCGACTATTCATTAAGCGGCGGAATTCGCTCTTTATAAATCACGTTAAATTTTGCTACAATACTGGCGAAATTTTTATCAAAGGATAGATATGTCGCCTGCTCTGCAAGATGTCGTTTCGCAGACTTTAACCGAGCAAAAAACATGCGCTAGGGCTTTTAATAGATATTACTACCTCAGTATAGCCGTCATTTTAGTGATCATACCTATAGGACTGTACCTAGACGGCGTTAAAGCGGATACTCCTGTGATAAAAATTGCCGAAATTTTAGGTACCTTAATTTTTCTTCAGATCTTTTGGATATTTCTTCTTCATTGTGCCGGTCAAGAAACTGAAGCGGAAATTCGCTACTACAAATTTTATAAAGAGATATTCGTCCGCGCCGTAATAAACGATATAGATGCCGGTTTAAAATACGATCCATATACCGGCATGCAAGAAGAGGAATTTCAAAAATTTAGAATTTATAGGAAATCTAGGATCAAAAGCGAGGATCGGATTACGGGCGTGTACTGCGGGATTAAATTTAGCCTCAGCGAGGTACATAGTAATGGTAGGTTTTACATGAAAACGGATAATCCGCTCATAGCGGCGATTATGTTGATCAAAATATTCTACGATAACTATATGGACTTTGACGGCAACGTACTGATCTGCGAGCTCGCGAAAAAAACCTCGGGCAAAACGATAGTGGTAAGCAGGGAGCTAAACGCCAAGATCTTCGGCGAAAAAGAGATGATGGACGATGTGGATTTTATGCGCGATTTTCGCGTGTTTGCGGATGACAAAGTAGAAGCGCGCTATCTGCTAACGCCCGCGTTTATGGAGCGTCTGCGCGAAATAAATCGCGAAACGAGCGGCGAGTTCAGCTTGAGCGCGGTATTTATGGATGAGCGCTTATATCTATTTTTAAACGGTGCGCCCGATCTTTTTGAAACTACGCTTTTTGGTAGGCCCGCTAGCATAGAGCTCGCGCGCGAATACCAAACGCAGATCCGCAAAATTTTAAGTCTAATCGAAACGCTTAAACTCACAAATTAGCAGGGCGCATTACGGCTGAAATTTTGTACCTGCTCATTTTAGGCTAGACGGAATTTTTCGGCGAAGCATAATTTCGGCAAAACGTAAAATTTAATCAGCGGCGCAATCGCTCGGTAGTTGCCCGAAATTTAAACGGGCGATACGATTAGAGATATGAAGCACCCGCTAATAAATTTAAAGCAAAAGCACCCTCCGTGTCTAAAAATTTATAAAATTTGACCGCGTTTCGCATCGCAGCCTCTAGCTTTTAGTGCCAAACCTGCATAGCGGCAAAATTTAATCGGCAGCGCCCGCGATGATGAAATTTAAAAACAGATCCACAAGGACGAAATTTAAATTTAAAAACAAGTCCGCGACTAGAGTTAAATTTGACACGCAAACGGCGCTTACAAAAGCCGCACGCTAAAAGGTATCTGCCCGGACACATGCCGCAACGTACCTCAAGCGCCGGCTCTGCACACAGGAAGTAAATTTAAATTATTAAAGAATTCGGGAGAGGCGAAATTTAAAATTTCGCCTCCTAAGCGGAAAAGGATTAAAGCGCCGCGTAGCGCACCATTAGGCAGGTTTGAAGCGCCGCCAGTTTATCGAGCGTGCTTTTTTGCACTTCGGAATCGACCAAAATGACCGCCAAAGCGTCCCCCTCCTCGCCTCTGCCTAAGCGGAAGTCCGCGATATTGATGTTTTCGTCGGCTAGGATCGTGCTTACGGATTTGATAACGCCCGGCACGTCGGTATTTTTGAAGATTATCATCTTGCCCTTCGGCTTAAAATCGGTCTTAAACCCGCCGATATTTACGATGCGCTCCTCGCTGCCGTCAAAGACCGTACCTGCGACGTTTGAGATCGCCTCGTCGGTCATGATTTTTACCGCGATCTCGCTTTTATAGACGCTGTTTGCAAGCTCGCCGAAGCTCGTCTCGATCCCCTTTTCATCCGCAAGAAATTTAGCATTGACGTAATTTAGCGAATCGCCCAAAGAATCGTGCAGCGCGCCGACGATCGCAAAAACGAGCATCGATTTTAGATACTGCACCACCTCGCCGCTGCCCTCGATGCGAATCGATTTGATCGGGCCTTTGTTGATCTGCGTCGCAAGATAGGCCATTTTGGAGACCAAATTTATATACGGCTCGATACCGCGCGGCAGATCCTCAAGCTTAAGCGGCAAATTTAAAGCGTTTGGATAGTTTAAGCCGCGTGCGGCACTGATCGCCTGCTCTGCGGCTTCTCGGGCGATATTGCTTTGCGATTCGAGCGTATTTGCGCCAAGATGTGGAGTCGCGCTTAAATTTTCGATATCCAAAAGCTCATGATCGGTCGCAGGCTCTTTGTCGAAAACGTCGATGCCGAGATACGCGATCTTGCCGCTGCGTAGATTGTTTGCGAGCGCTTTTTCGTTATACAGCCCGCCTCTAGCGCAGTTTATTAGGCGCACGCCGTCCTTCATCTTCGCTATTTGCGGCTCGCCTACCATATTTATCGTCTCTTGATTTTTCGGCGTATGGATCGTGATGAAATCGCAAGATAAAATTTCATCGAAATTCTTCGTATATTTTACTCCGAGCTTCGTGGCCTTTTCGGGCTCGATATAGGGATCATAGGCGATGACGTTCATCCCAAACGCAAGCGCGCGCACCCCCACGCGCGAACCGATATTTCCAAAGCCGATGATGCCGAGGCTCTTTTTATAAAGCTCGGTACCGTACCATTTCTCGCGCTTCCAAATTCTATTAATTTTCAGATCGTTGCAGGAATTTACATATTTGCGCGCCGCATTTAGCAGATGGCACATAGTCATTTCGACCGCGGCGATGGTATTTGCCGTAGGTACGTTCATCAAAATAATGCCGCGCTTGGAGCAGCCGTCGATATCGCAGTTATCTACGCCCACACCCGCACGCACGATCGCTTTTAGCTTGGTGCCGGCGCCAAGGAATTTCTCATCCACCGCCGTAGAACTTCTGGTAATCGCAACATCCGCATCGCCTAAAATTCCGTATAGCTCGCTCTTGGGCACGTTAGTAGCGTCGATTACTTTAATATCCGATTCTTGCTTAAGCAGATCAAAACCGATTTTGTGGATTGCGTCGCAGACTATGATAGTTTTCATTAAATTTAACCTTTTGAAGTAGGTCCGCAAGGCGGGGATGCCTTGCGGGAGGAATTATTTATTTAGTTGATCTTTGATTAGATCCCCTAGGCTTTGCTTCTCGTCGTCGTTGCTATTGATCTCGTTTAGCGCCTCGCGCTCCTTCTGATGAGCCAGTCTGCGCACGCTTAGGCGAATTCTGTTTTTCTTCTCGTCGATGAAGGCGATCGCAGCCTCGATCTCGTCGCCCACTTTTAGGCTATCTACGCTTACGTTGCCAAGATCTTCCTTGCGAATAAGCGCGTCTATACCGCCTCCCAGCTCGACAAAAATTCCGAACTCTTTAATATCGCGGATCTTGCCTTTTACGACATCGCCTTGATTGTGACTCTTGGCGTAATCGCTAATAGGACTATCGCCGAGCTCTTTGTGGTTTAGAGAAATTTTTTGAGTGTCTTTGTCGATCTTGATGATCTTAACCTCGATCTCGTCGCCCACTTTGAATAAATTTTTGCACTTCTCGCCACGATCCCACGAAGCGTCTTCGTTATGCAAAAGTCCCTCTACACCGTCGATCCTCACAAACGCACCGAAATTTGTAATCGTAGTGACGCTTCCTTTTAGCACATCGCCCACTTTATGCTTAGCAACGAACTCGTCAAAAGGCTTAGTGAGTAAATTTTTAAGGCTCACGCGCAATCTGCGCTCGCTAGGGTTGATCTCTACGACCTCTACGTCGAGCTCCTCGCCCTCGCTGATGAAATCTTTCGGATTTTTGATATTTTTATCCCACGAAATTTCGCTGATATGCAAAAAGCCCTCGATGTCGTTGCCAAGATCGACAAACGCGCCGTAAGGCTCGATATTGCTTACTTTTACGCGGATCGTATCGCCCACTTCCAGGCTATCTTTGATCTCGTTCCAAGGATCTGGCATCGCTTCTTTAATCGAAAGAGAGAGATGTTTTTTATCGTTGTCGTATTTAATAACTTTAACCGGAACCTTATCGCCCTCTTTGTAGAGCGAGCTTGGATTTACTGGACCTTTGTATGAAATTTCGCTGTAGTGCACGAGTCCGTCCACGCCGCCTACGTCTACGAACATACCGTAGGTGGTGATCTTTTTAACGACACCCTCGATAATGCCCTCGGTGGCGACTACCTTTTCGATCGCCTCTTTGCTTGCTTTGCGATCCTCATCAAGTAGCTTCTTGCGCGATACAACGACGCTTTGTTCGTCTCTATCAACTTTAATGATCTTTACCTTGAAATTTTTACCGACAGCGCCATTTGGGTTTTTAAGCGCGCTTTGCGAGCGAGGCATAAAAAATTCCACATCATCTGCGTTAGCGCAAACGAAACCGCCCTTATTAAACGATAGAATTTTAACGTCATAGATATTCTCTGCGTTTTCATCATAGGAGTCGATGAACGCCTTTACTTTTTCCTTTTTTAGAGCCTTTTTATACGATACGACCGGGCGACCGCCTCTGCTTCCGATAATAGCGACTTTGATGTCATCTCCTACATTAACCTGCGGGTTTCCTTGATCGTCGCTCACCTCGGCGGCATCTAAAATACCCTCCGACTTCCTGCCTACGTCTATGAAAACCTCGCCGTCCTTAAGGGCGATAACCTTACCTGTGACAACCTCGTCGCGAGACTTCCCGGCGTCATACTCCTCTAACAATGTCGCAAAATCTTCCTCTGCGTGGTTTTGAACCTTCTCGTTCACCTCAGCCATATGCTTCCTTTAAATTTATTTGTGCTTTTTTGAAAAGAACTAAAATGCGCGATTCTAGCCAAAATTTGCTTTCGATTTGATAAATTTCTAAGAGTAAATTTGATAAGAGGGCTTATAAATTCTGCGTTAAATTTTCGATTCGCGCCACTACTTTTTTGATGATCCAATCGGGCGTGCTGGCTCCTGCGGAGATGCCACATAGGCTTTTGTTTTCAAACCACGAGCGTTCAAGCTCGCTTTCGTTTTCTATGAGGTAGCTGTCTTTGCAAAAATTTTGTGAAATTAAAAAAAGCTGCTTGGTGTTGGAGGAATTTTTCCCGCCTACGATTATCATCACGTCGGCCTTTTGTGACAGGCTTTTTACGGCCTCTTGATTTTCCAGCGTCGCATTGCAAATCGTATTAAAAATTCTCAGCTCCCTCGCGCGCTGCATCAAAAAATCCGCGATTTTGGTAAAATTTTCTATCTTTTTCGTAGTCTGCGAAACGAGCGCGACGCGAGGTCCAAGCTTGACGTCTTGCAGTTCCTTTGTATCCATGATCACGAATACGCGCGATTTTGCGTATGATTTCACACCCTTTACCTCGGGATGGTTTTTATCGCCGAAAATCACGATATCATAGCCCTCCGCGCTCATCTTTTCTACGATCTGCTGCGGCTTGGTCACGAAAGGGCAGGTAGCGTCGATGAGCTCTTTATTTTGCGCCTTTAATCTTTGCAGATCGTCCTTTTGAATGCCGTGGGTGCGGATGATGAGCTTTTGCTCGTCCTTGATCTCGCTAACGCCCTCTAGGGTTTTGACGCCGAAATTTTGTTTTAAACGGTTAATCTCTTCGGCGTTATGTATCAGTTCGCCGATCGTAGCGGCCTCGCCGGCGCTTTCTGCGATCTTGATCGCGCGCTTGACGCCAAAGCAAAAGCCGTAGCTTTTGGCCATCTCAATCTTCAACGCCAGCTCCGATCTGTCTTAAAATCGTGGCGAAGTTCGGAAACGACGTCGCGATACAATCACTATCCTCGATGATCATCCCCGAACTTAAGCCTAAAATCGCAAAACTCATCGCGATACGATGGTCGCCGCACGGCGTGATGATCGCCGCGTTCGCCTCGCCGCCTTCTATCTGCCAGCCATCCTGCAGCTCGCGCGCCTTAATACCGCAGGTGCGAAGCCCTTCGCAGGTTACCTTTATGCGGTCGCACTCCTTCACGCGCAGCTCGGCGGCATTTCTAAGCACGCTACTTCCCTGCGCGCAGGCAAAGGCGATAGCAAGCGCAGGCGCCTCGTCTATAAGCCACGAGATATTTTCGCTCACCTCCACGGCGTGAAGCGGCGCGTAAGCGACCTCTATATCGCCGATCTGCTCGTAAATTTCGCTCGTTTTATGAAATTTTACCTCGGCGCCCATGCGTTTTAAAATTTCATACGCCTCTATGCGGGTTTTATTTAGCAGCATATTTTTTAGCACGATGCGCGAGCCGGGGGTTATCGCTGCGGCGACGGCGAAGAAAAACGCCGAGCTGGGATCGTTTGGGATAAAAATTTCAAGCGGCCTAAGCGGCGAGCTAAGCGGCGCGACTTCGATCTCAAGACCATTTTGCGAAATTTGCGCGCCCATTGCCTTTAGCATCCGCTCGCTATGATCGCGGCTAAGCTCGGGCTCGCTAAACCTGCACCCTCCCCCGCGCAAGGCCGCTAAAATCAGAGCGGTCTTTACTTGTGCGGACGCAATCTTGCTCTCGTATTCAAAATACCCGAGCTTCTGCCCGAGCACCGCAATCGGCGCCTTTTCACCGCCTTGCCGCCCATAAATTTTAGCGCCCACCTTGCAAAGCGGGTCCGCAACGCGCCTCATAGGACGCTCGCTTAGATACCGATCGCCGCACAGCACGAAAAAGCCCTCGCGCCCCGCCAAAAAGCCCATAAATAGCCGCATTGCCGTACCCGAGTTGCCGCAATCAAGCGGGACATTAGGCTCTTTGATAGCGGCGGGAGGAGTGATTAAAATTTCGCCCTCTACGCGCTGCACGCAAGCGCCCAAAAGCTCCACGATCTTTAACGTATTTTGCGTATCTTCGGCCTCAAGATAGTTTGAAATTTTACTCATCCCCTCCGCTAGCAGCGAAAAGATCGCCGCGCGGTGTGAGATCGATTTATCCGCGGCGATATTTGAAATCTCCGCCCGCAAAGGGCTTGCTTGCGCAAAAATTCTCATCGCAGCCCAAGTCCCAGCTCGCTGCTAAGCGCGGCTAAAATTTTATCGGTAAAGCCCGCCACTTCCTCGTCGCAGAGGGTTTTTTGAAGGTCTTGAAATACAAGCCTGATCGTCAGGCTCTTTGAATCGCCCAGGCTTTCGTCGCTATAAAGATCGCTCGGGATAAATTCCTTTAGCGCCTCGATTTTAAGGGCCTCTATGCACTCTTTGATCTGCTCGAAGCGCATTCCGTTCGGCACCAAAATACTTAGATCGCGCGATACGCTAGGGAACTTCGAATAAGCATCCGCTACGATATTTTCAAATTTAAGCTTGGAAAAATCGATCTCGCACAGATAGCTTTTATCCAGATCGCGCCCTGCTTCTACGGCGTAATCCACGCGCCCGATAAAGCCCACTATCTGCCCGCCCTGCTCGATCTGAGCTTGCTCGAATTCGCTTAAAAATTTCAAATTTTCGCCAGGCAGCCTGACCTTAAATTTACCGATGACGCTTTGGATTAAATTTGCAAAATACAAAAAATCCACTGCGGCAGGTTTTGCGCCGGCAGCGATAGAGGGCTCGGCTTTTAGTCCGCTAACTATAAAGCCCAGCCTTAGGCTCTGCGCGCCGCTTTCGTCAAAGACCTCTCCTAGCTCAAAAAGTTTAACGCTTCTACGAGAATTCTTTAAATTTCGCTCCGCAGATTCCAGCAGATGATTAATCAGCGTCGGTCTTAGCGCGTCCAGCTCGCCGTTTATCGGATTTAAAATTTTAACCTTGCACGGCGCAAAGCCTAAGCTTTGCAGAGCCTTTCCGTCGTCAAATACATAATGCACGCACTCGAAAAATCCCACTGCTGCCGCCTTGCTGCGAAGCTTGCGCCCGTTTTGTAAATTTACGTAGGTATCGTTTAGACGGTTTTTTTCGTAGAAGCTTAGCGGCGCGGCGGCGATATTATCGATGCCTACGATACGCACGATCTCCTCGCAAACGTCGTGGGAATTTACGATATCGTGGCGGAAAGGCGGCACCTTGGCGGTGATGAGATCGGCTTCGACGCCCACATCAAAGCCCAGCCTTTTTAAAATTTTTACGATCTTATCGCGTGGAATTTGCGCGCCGATCATTGAGTTTATCTCTTTTTCGCTAAAGCCCACAATAAGCGGCTCCAAAGCATTTGAAATCTTTTGTGTGCCCGCATATAGGCTCACGGCTTTATTTTTAAGTAGCAATCTAAATAGCAGATCTAGCCCCAGCCTAAGCTTTGGCTCGCTGCCTCTGCTTGAGCGATACACGTGCTCGTCACCTTTTAGGCTTTTATTTTCGTTTACTGCTCTGGCGATAATTAGTGGCGCGGTGTAGTTTGCCTCTAATAGCACCACTTTGCTACTGCAACACGCCTTTAGCTCTGCGTCTTGGCAAATCCCTGCTACACTAAGCAATCTCTTGCCCGCATAAACGCCGAACTCACCGTTTGGCATAGGCTTTATGTCAAGCGCCACCTTGCCGTCTGCGGAAGCGATCTTTTCAAAATCATAAGCGCGCAGCAATACTCCGGTAGAGTGAGTAGCATAGTTGATGAAATTTTGCACCGCGCAGCTTTGCAAAATACCAACGCTTGCAAGACGCAAGGCCTGCTTTAAATTTAACTTTAGCTCGCCTTTGATCTCATAAGCTCGAAAAGCAAATTTAGCGCTTACCTCATCGCTTGCACGTACGCTTAAAATTCTACCGATACCAGGCGCTCCGTCGGCATCTTCAAACTCGTGCTTTTCCTTTAGCGGCAGATCAAGCGCTGCGCTTAGATCGCGCGCTATGCCTAAGATGCTAAGGCAGTCGCCGCGATTAGCGGTAAGCTCGATCTCGATAAGATCGTCGTTAAAAATTTCATACTCGCGCAGCTCCTTGCCCAGCACGAGCTCGCCGATACTGCTATCAAGCACCATAATGCCGTCATTCGTCTTGGCAAGCCCAAGCTCGGTTGCCGAACAGATCATGCCAAAGCTCTCCACGCCGCGAAGTTTGGCAGGCTTTATCTCAAGACCGCTAGGTAGCACGGCGCCGACGAGGCTAACCGCGACATATTGCCCTGCCTCAACATTTTTCGCGCCGCAGACGATCTGCAAGCTCTGCTTACCGACATCAACCTCGCAGACATTGAGATGATCAGAATTCTCGTGACGACGCTTGCTTTTTACGAGTCCTACTACGACGCCTTTAGGAAGCGAAATTTTATTGTGAGCATCAACCTCCAGACCGATGGAATTTAGCGTAGAAAGCAGCCTTTCGCTTGAAATTTCGCTTATATCGATCCACTCCTGCAACCAATTTCTCGTTATTATCATTTAAACTGCTCCAATAATCTAATATCGCCTTCAAATAGCGAGCGCAGATCGGGGATACCGTGCAGCAGCATCGCAAATCTCTCCACACCGAGCCCGAATGCGTATCCGCTGACGTTTTTCCAGCCCACCGCTTTAAAGACGTTAGGATCGACCACGCCGCTGCCTAACACCTCGAGCCAGCCCGTCTGCTTACAGACGCGGCATCCCTCGCCGTGGCAGAAAATACAGCTGATATCGACCTCGGTGCTAGGCTCCGTAAACGGAAAGAAGCTCGGGCGGAAGCGCACCTTTACGTCTCCAAACATATAGCGCAAAAATTCCTCTAAAACGTATTTTAAATTCGCAAAGCTCACGCGGTCTCCCTGCTCGACTACGAGGCCTTCTACTTGATGAAACATCGGCGTGTGGGTTAGATCCATATCGCGGCGAAATACCGCGCCCGGGGCGATCATGCGCACCGGCGGAGCTTTAAATTTCTCCATCGTGCGGATCTGAACGCCGCTGGTATGCGTGCGCAGCAGGCGCCCGTCATTTAGATAAAACGTATCTTGCATATCGCGCGCCGGGTGGTATTTGGGTAAATTTAGCGCTTCAAAATTATGGAAGTCGTCCTCGATGAGCGGGCCACTTTCGACGCTGAAATTTTGCGCGATGAAGTAGTCTATGATCTTATCCATCGTCTCCATCACGGGATGCAGCGCTCCGCAGTTTACGTTTTCGTTAAAAAGCGTGACGTCGCTCGCTTCATTCTTCATCGCCTCTTTTTGCTCCGCCTCTTCCAGGCTCGCCTTTTTTGCAGCGATGAGCTCGCTGAAATAATCGCGCTTTTCATTCGCGCTTACGGCAAGCTCTTTTTTCTGCTCGGGCGCTGCGGATTTGAGCTCGGAAAAAAGCGCCGTTATGATGCCTTTTTTGCCAAAAAGCTCCAAGCGCACGGCTTCCAGCTCGCTTAAGCTCGATGCGGCGTCGATTTTTGCTTTAATCTCTTGCAAATTCTATCCTTGTAGTTAAATTTAATGGCGCGATTGTAGTTAAAATTTGATAAAAGCTAGGTAAATTTGCGTGTTTGGATTTTTTGGCTATAATCGCGGCTAAATTTCAACCTCATAAAAGGATCTAAAATGAACGTATTCGAAAAGATCGTAAACGGCGAAATCCCGTGCAACAAAGTGCTAGAGAACGATGAATTTTTGGCTTTCCACGACATCAACCCAAAAGCGCCGATCCATATCCTGGCGATCCCTAAGAAATGCTACGAAAACTTTCAAGTAACACCACCCGAAGTGATGAGTAAAATGAGCGCTTTCATCCAAGAAGTAACTCGCAAAATGGGGCTTGATAAGAGCGGATACCGTCTCGTTTGCAACTGCGGCGAAAACGGAGGTCAAGAGGTGATGCATCTGCACTTTCATATCCTGGGCGGAATGAAGCTGCCGTGGGACCATGTCAGTGACCGCAATACTGAAGAGAATTTTTAAGACTAGAGCTTAATTCTATAAAAACTAAAATTCCGTGAAATTGCAAAATTTTGCGGAATTCTTTGAAATTTTTAAAATTCCGCTTCATTTATAAGCACCGAGGCTTTAAAAATAATCAAAATAGTAAAACTACAAGCTAAAATTTATCATTAGATGCTAAAGAGCAATATAAATTTATCACAAGCGAGCTCTTAGCAAATGC
>NZ_CALKTL010000054.1 GCF_937997405.1 uncultured Campylobacter sp.
ATTGCACCGACAATCAAAATTCCGCTTAGAAAATACTGCAGAATTTCAAAATAAAGATTTTGTGTAAATTTAGCGGCTGAGGCTAAATTTAAAGATCAAAATTTACTCTAATCCTGCCCCTGCACTCCGATAAGTATGGTCGAGCGAGGATTAAAATTTTAAGTCTAAATTTATAGCAAATTAATCAATCCAGTCGATGCGCTGCACAGCAAATAAAATGGCGCTACAATCGTCTTGTAATCCCGCGTGGCGTAAAATAAAATTTAAACCCAATTTCGCGCGCCGTATCCGCGAGCAAAAATGAAACGCAGTGCAATAAAATTTTAAAATTTCATTGCAAATAGCCATCTCCAGTAAGCGGCGACTAAAATTTAAACACGCTCTTAGCTTCAGCGATGCGCTCACTAAGGCTCGTAGCGGTATCTTCGCTGCTTGCTGCGCACCTAAAGATCGGCTCAAGCACCTCAGCGAAAAAGCCGTTTAGCCCCTCTTGCATGATCTGCGCATTGTTTTGATAGCGCGCTAGCCCCATAAATACGCCGTGCCCGATAGCACCGAGGGCCTTTGCCTCATCGGCGATAAATTTATTCAGCGCCTTGCAAACCGCAACGACCGCGCTTGCATTTACGATCTCGCGATCTCTTAAATAATCCTCAAGCGCGCCGTAATCGCACTCGCATCTGATCCATCTAAACGCCTTTGCAATCGACGGCGAAACGCATTTGTGCTCATTTAGAGTGCATAGGACGTATAAATTTTTAGGCACCGCAAAATATGAGCGGCCATCCTTTAAAACGACGCTAGCGCGCGCTTTTTCGCTCTCTTCAAAGCCGTCGATTACGTGAGAGTTTTTCGTGCGGATCAGCGAAAGCTCGTCTTCCTCGTCGTAGCGGCGATCCAAAAGCACCGCCGCCTCGCCAAAAATTTTATCCAAGCTCGAAGCACTTGCATTGTCGATCAGAAAATAATACTCGCCCTTCGGATCGTTTAGCGCCTCTTTACAAAGTGCCTTAAACTCGCCGTCTATGAAACTTTCGCCGTAAAATCCGTCGATGAAATCGCGGTATTCAAAGCCTTCGTGCAGGCAAACGTAGCGGAAATTTTTAGTCGCAAGCTTCTTTTCGGTAATCAAAGATCGCAGCCTGCGGGTTTTGCCGGCACCGATCGCGCCGTAAAATATAGTATTTTTCGCAACTTCTTCGCTTTTGTAGTTTTTGACGTATTCGAAAAATAGCGACGAATACACGATCCTAGCCGCGCCCACGACGTCCTGCGGATACGGGGTAAATTCCGCAATAAATCGCGAACTTACTTCGTAAAATTCTTCAAAAATTTCAACCTTTTCGTCGTAGAGCAAGGATAAAATTTGCGCGGTTTCATCGCGATAAACGAGAGTCGGAAACTCATCGTTGCACTGCGCAAATATGCTAGCTAGCAGATAGAGCTTCTCGCGCGAAATTTGTGCGAAATCGCCGCCCTCGGCAAGTCCTAAATTTAGCATCCCGTCGTCGCTTAGGTAGCTATCGATCAGATAGAAATTATCGGCATTTATCGCAGATTTTAAAAATTCCATCAGCACAAAGGGCTGATTATGCAGCGCGACGTCGAAAAAATCGATCGCCAAAGCGCTGTCCACCGCCGTAAGAAGCCTGTAAAGCTCATCGTAGAAATTGACTAGCTTTTGTTTAAAAATATCGCGCGCGGTGCGCTCCTGCGAATAGCTATTGAAATTTTTGACGATATTTTCGATGAAAACATAAAGCGAGACGATGTTTTTATCCTCGCCGCTAAGCACGCTATCTACGCTTTTTACGGCATTTTTAGGAAACAACTCCTTTTTGCCGACGATACGGTCTTTGAAAGCGAAATCATAATAAAACGCACTGATATTGGAATCAAAAAACTGATCCATAAAGAAATACTCGGCGTGTGCGAACTTCTCGCCCAAAGATAAAATTTTGCAGCTTCTAAGATTGCCGTCGCTAAGATTTATATACAGAGTTTGCAAAAACTCGTTCTCGGTCTCATCAAAGCTTGCGAGGCAGCGCTTTATCTCGCCTAAATACTTTGAAATTGCGGTTTGTTTTTTAAGCCAGAATTGGTTTTTGTTGTGATTTTTCCAGCTGGCGACCAGCGACTCTATCTTTTCCTTGCTAAAATCTTGCATGACTCATCCTTGAAAGATTAAAAATTGTGTATTGTACTTGAATTTAAATAAATAATTAATAAAACTCTGATCTCGCTATGGAGCGCGAAAGCAAAATTTTATTAAATTTACGCGCCCGCGGCGGTAGGAAATTTTAAAATTTACTGCGCGCTAGATCTATCCGCGACCCTGCACCAGCGGAACGAATTCGCAGGCGCCAAGCTCCTCTTCTTTGATCTCGCTTGGCGAAATTTTATTAAATCTAACGATCTTTTGCGAGCCGCCTCTATTCATCGGAGCGACCAAAATTCCGCCGATTGCCAGCTGCGCAAACAGCCGCTCGTCGATCCGCTCGGCGCACGCGGAAAGCAATATCCTATCGAAAGGAGCAAAATTTTTCCACCCCGCGTTGCCGTCGTCGTGGCGTAGGCTGATGTTTGAAATCCCGAGATTTGCGAAGTGTCTTTTCGCCTCGCCTACCAGCCGCTCGACGCGCTCGACGGCAAAGACGCGGTGAACCATCCTGCTTAAAATCGCCGCTTGATAGCCGCTGCCGCAGCCGATCTCTAAAATTTTCTCGACCTTCGGATCGACGCTTAGCGCCATCGTCATGCGCGCGACCGTCAGCGGCGAGCTGATCCACTGACTGGCTAAAATGGGCTGCGCGTTGAGGCTAAAAGCGTGCGCGCCAAGCGGAGCAAACTCGCTTCTAGCGACGCTGCAAAACGCCTCAAAAAGCGCCGGATTTAAACTCACCTGCTCGGCGATGTCGTTCGCCATCTTTTCGCAGCGAAGTCGCTCTAGCGAGACCATAGTGCGCTCCCGCCCGACCAGACGTTAAATTTAAAGCCGCGAAAGCTTTCGCTTTGTTTCAATTCGAGGCCGATAAAATTTTTAAAAATGCCGCCGAAGCGCTCAGCCCGCGATGCGGCAGAGTAAAATTTCAAACCGCAAAATCCGCTAAAAATCATCGAAACTCAAGCTTCCTTTGCTGTAGTTCGTGACCTTGCTCTCGAAAAAATTGCTCTTCTGATCGTTAAATTTAGAAAAATCATCGACCCATTTTATCGGATGTTTCGCGCCGTATCGCTTCTCAAGTCCGATGGCGAGCAGGCGCTGATCGACCAGATAGTGGATGTATTCTTCGATGATGTCGTCCGTAAAGCCCATGATTTGGTTATCCGTGATGTATTTGCCCCAATCTATCTCTAAGTTTCCCGCCGTCTCGAACATCTCGTAAATTTTATCCACGTTGCGCTTATTAAAAAGATCGGCGCGCTCCTTGCGGACGGAATTTATCATGTTTTGAAATAGCAGCAGATGCGTGATCTCGTCGCGCTGTATGAAGCGGATCATCTGCGCGCTGCCTAGCATCTTGCCTGCGCGAGCAAGCGCATAGATCGAGGTAAAGCCGCTATAAAAATAGATCCCCTCTAAAATTTGATTCGCCACCATCGCTAGCAGCAGTTTATCGTCGCTAACCTCGCCCGCGAGCTCCTCATAGACGCTTGAGATGTAGTCGTTTTTCCTGCGGAGCATATCGTCGTGCTTCTCCATCTCGTAAATCAGATCGGTATTTTCACAGATCGCCTCGACCATGACGGCGTAGGATTTGCTGTGGTTGGCCTCCTCGTAGGCTTGGCGCGCAAGCACGGCGTTGATCTCCGGAGCCGTGATGTAGGGGTTTATATTATCGGCGAGATTGTTGGTCTGAAAGCTATCCATCGATATCAGCTGGCTCCACACGAGATCGTACATCCGCTTCTCGGCGCTTGTAAGATTGAAGTTATAATCGCGCACGTCGTCGGTGGTATCGACCTCTTTAGGAAACCAGGTGTTGGCCTCCATCAGATCCCAAAGCTTCAGCGCCCATTGATATTTCGCCTTGGTAAAATTTAAAATTCCCTGCGGATTGCCGCCGAAGACCTTACGATCGGTAAGCGTCTCGTCGGAGAAGGGGTTGTAGATTTTTTTCCTATCCATTTTTTGCCTTTTTAAAAATTTCGGCGTATTTTAGCCAAAGCAAGCTAAATTTACCTTTTGTTTTGAAGCGGCAATGGCTACGCGGCGTGAAATTTGGCGGAGAGCTAAATTTGCACGGTATAAAATTTAAAGCGCTTGATAAAATAAAATTTTACGCCGCAGGCGGAGCGAAATTTAAACATAGCAAGCGGCGGCAAGGCAAATTTTAAAGCTTTCGACGGAACGAAATTTTATCGCAGCTCAATATACGCCGGACAATGCGCGCGCTAAATTAAAATTTCATCGCGTTCATCGCGACAAGATGCTCGTGGCAGCGCAAATTTAATCAAAATTTCGAAGTTCGATCTTTAGATCGGTACGGATTTTGCTCGGATCAAAGCTCGCAAGCGGCGCGCTTAAATTGCCGAAATTATCGCTGGTGGGTAGAAAGTTTTGCAGATAATAAACGCCGCGGTAGCCCTCACTGTATAGAATTTGCGCCATCCGCTCGATCTTAGCTTCATTTAAAAAATCCGCATGCACGGTCGTGCGCACCTCAAATTTAAAATTTCGCCGCAGCAAAAGCCTAAGAGTTTGTAGAAATTTATCATATAAACTTGATTTCGTGATGAGTTCAAAATCCTGCCGCGGCGCCTTAAAATCAAGCGCGATATAATCGATCAGCCCTAAGCTTAGCGCCTCTTCGATCTTTTGCGGATTCGAGCCGTTGGTATCTACTTTGAGCAAAAAGCCGCGCCGCTTAACTTCATGTGCCAGCGGGATAAAATCGCTCGCACAGGTGCATTCGCCGCCGCTAAATACGATGCCCTGAAGCTTGCCCGCGCGCGCATCCAAAAAGCGCAGAAACTCTTCGTTTGAAATTTTACCCTGAGAAGTAACGATTTGTGGGTTGTAGCAGTAGATGCAGCGCATATTGCAGCCGCAAAACCACGCAATCGCGGCGATGTGATCAGCAAAATCAAGCATCGTAAACGGCGTGATCTCGTAAATCTGCGCGTTACGCAGGTTTAAGGCTTGCGGCGGCTTCGTATGCGTTTGTTGCATTTGGCCGATAGCGGCGACTAGGCGATCTGCTTTTTGTCTTTTTTCTCTTCAAAAAAGACGCGCTCTTTGTGTTCGCCCTTCTTTCCGATATTAAAGCTCTCTACTGGGCGCAAATAGCCCATCACTCTTGTGTAAACGACGCATTTTGTGCGTTTTGCTTCTAACTCTTTTGGAAATTCCATTCTCCATCCTTTCATTAAGATTAAAATTTAAATCGCTATTTAGGCGCCCTTGCTCTGCTTGGCTTTGTATTCCGCGAGCAGCTCCTCGTCGCATTTCGGGCAGTATTCATGCTCGCCGCTGATGTAGCCGTGCTTATGGCAGACGCTGAAAATCGGCGTGATCGTGATATAAGGAAGCTTGTAGTTTTGCACTACGCTTTTTACGAGCTGTTTGCACGCCTGAGCCGAGCTGATGCGCTCCTTCATATACAGATGCAGCACCGTGCCGCCGGTATAGGAGCTTTGCAGCTCGTCCTGCATCGCCAGCGCCTCGAACGGATCGCTTCCGAAATTTGCCGGAAGCTGCGTCGAATTGGTGTAATATATATTTTTATCAAATCCCGCTTGGATGATATCTGCGTAGCGTTTCTTATCCTCTTTGGCGAAGCGATACGTAGTGCCCTCGGCAGGCGTGGCTTCGAGATTATATAAATTTCCAGTCTGCTCCTGAAATGAGCGGATCTTCTCACGCAGATACTCAACCATTTTAAGGGCAAATTTACGCCCGAATTCCGTCGTAATATCTTCTTTGTTGCCGCTGAAATTTCGGATCATCTCGTTTGCGCCGTTGATGCCGATGGTACTAAAATGGTTATTAAATCCCGGCAGATAACGCTTCGTGTATGGATACAAACCGCGCTCAAACATCTCGGTAACGAATTTTCGCTTCTTTTCAAGCGTCGATTTGGCAAGCTCCAAAAGCTCATCCAGCCTCGCATACAGCGCCTCTTCGTTATTTTTATACAGATAGCCTAGGCGGGCTAAATTTATCGTTACGACGCCGATACTCCCCGTCATCTCCGCGCTTCCGAAAAGTCCTCCGCCGCGCTTAAGAAGCTCGCGCAGATCGAGCTGCAAGCGGCAGCACATCGAGCGCACAGCACCTGGCTTATACGCCTTTGGATTGGGTACACGCTCACCATTTTCGTTAGTGATATATTGCGAGCCGATAAAATTTTGAAAATAGCTTGAGCCTACTTTGGCAGTGTTTTCAAATACCGCGTCGGCCGCAGGCGTATCCCAATCAAACTCCTCCGTTAAATTTACCGTAGGAATCGGGAAGGTAAACGGCTGACCACACTTATCGCCCGTCGTTAAAACCTCGTAAAATGCTATCACGATGCGGTTCATCTCAGGCTCGAAATCGCCGTAAGTCAAAGCCTCTAGCGAGTCCTTGCCGCGCCTTTTAGCCTCAGCCAAAAGCTCCTCGTCGCGTAAATTTTTAAACAGATGCTCGTTATTATGCGTAGGAATCTGCGTCTTTAGATCGTCCGGGCAGGTCATATCGATGGTGACGTTGGTAAATGGGCTCTGACCCCAACGCGCTGGAACGTTTAGGTTAAACACGAAGCTCGTGATCGCCTTTTTGACCTCATCGTCGCTTAATTTGTCGCGGAAAACGTATGGCGCCAGATAGGTGTCAAAGCTGCTAAACGCCTGTGCGCCCGCCCATTCGCTTTGTAAAATTCCAAGGAAATTCGCCATCTGATACAGCGCTTCGCGGAAATGCTTCGGCGCCTTGCTCTCGACGCGACCGCGCACGCCGTTAAAGCCCTCGTTTAGAAGCACGCGCAAGCTCCAGCCCGCGCAATACGCCGTAAGGCAGTCCAGATCGTGGATATGATAGTCGCCGTTTCGGTGTGCCGCGCCCTCCTCTCGAGAGTAAATTTTATCGAGCCAGTAGTTTGCGATGACCTTGCCGGCAGTGTTATTGATCAGGCCTGCGTTTGAGTAGCTGGTATTGGAATTTGCTAAAATTCGCCAATCCTGCTTGCTGATGTATTCATTAACCGTCTGGGTACAGTTGATATAGGTCGTATCCTCCTCAAGCCCCAAAATGTGCTCGCGCTGCATCTTGTGCGTGTGTCGGTAGATCATAAAACTTTTCAAAACGGCGAAATCGCCCGCTTCGAAGAGCTTTTTCTCGATAAGATCTTGAATATCTTCGACGCTTAATTTCTCTTTAAAAACGATCGCGCTCATTACATTATCAAAGACTTTTTCGTCAAACTCGCTACCCACGCTTTTGTAGGCTTTTTTGATAGCATCTTTTATTTTGTAGGATTGAAATTCTTGAAAACTTCCGTCTCTTTTAATGATTTTTTTCATAAGCACCCCGAGAATTTTCTGAATAAATTGGCAGAAAGTATATCAAGGAATCTTTAACTCAAAATTAAAGGAACGAGCGGAATATCCGTTACAAATTTTGCTTATAAAAAACGAAATTTAACCAAATCTCGCTATAATCGCGGAGTTTATTTTATAAAATTTGGAAATGCTATGAAAAATTTTAAAATAAGTTTTTTCGTGATCTTGCTGTGCGCCTTTTTAGCGGGCTGCGCTGCGCTTAAAGGCTCTAAAAGCACAGATAATTCGGCACTTGCAGGAGGCATCGATCACGCAGGATATCCAAACGCATATCTGGAGCGCATCGCAGGCGAAAGCATCGCCGATCTGCTCTCAAAGCGTATCGTCGGGAAAAAAGGCGGTAGATTCAGCGTCGTCGGCATCGAGCCACTGGACGGGACGAACGCGCACGGCGTAGATGCGGAATTTTTGAGCAAAAAAATTAGAATTTCGCTGCTGCATTCAGGCAAAGCAGTCGTCACCGACGCTCCAAGTAAAGATGAACTCGTATTTAGCAACGATGGCGTAAGCCGTGGCTATCACGCCGTAGAAAGCGGCTCGATCTACGCGCCGGATTACATCTTGGTAGGTAAAATTTTACCGCAAAGCCCTGCTACGATAAACGACGGTAAGGCAGGATCTAAAAAATCAAAAAGTTTAAATTCTGCAGCTAAAAATTCTACCGTACAAGCAAGCGAAAGCCTACTTTTAGAGCTTTCGATGATAGATACTCGCAACAACAAGAGCGTATGGAAGTATAAAAAAGCGCTTCAAAAGCAAATTTAAGGAATTTTTCGCTAAACTCACAATTCATTTTTTTGAAAGGCGGTGAGGAAAGTGCCTGGAGTAAAGGTATATCCGAACGAATCATTTGACGAAGCTTACAGACGCTTTAAGAAGCAGACCGATCGTAACCTAGTCGTTACCGAGGTTCGCGCGAGACGATTTTTTGAGCCGATGACGGAAGTCCGCAAAAAGCAAAAAATTTCAGCTCGCAAAAAGATGCTTAAACGTCTTTACACGCTACGTCGCTACGAGTCCCGCTTGTAGCAGTTTGCGCGGATTTGCGGATTTTAAATTTGCAGATCTGCGCGAAATTTTATCCCACATCTTTTTTAAATTTACAGCCCGCTTAAAATTTATCCGCCGCGTCAGCGCCGAAATTTCGATCTAAATTTTAAAATTTACCTAATTAAATTTACCCGCCTTTATGCGGCGCCTGCTTTATACGACACATCCGCCGGCGAGCCGCTAAATTTTGAAATTTATCTTTACCTATTCGTTTTTTAGATATACTTTTGCATAAATTTCAAGGAGCAACCATGGACTTAAACGACTACCTGCACACTCAAGATCAGCAGCCCTCAAACCCGCAAGAAAAAGAGATAGCGCTCATCAAATACACCTTCATCGCAGCCTGCGCCTTAAAAGCTATAGCCGAACTGGTGCTATTGCTATTAGGAATTTACGGTGGATTGGGAGTGCTACTAAGCGCAGCGGCATTCGTGCTTTTTATCTTTAGCATTTATAATATCTCTAAACTTACCGTAAGCCGCAGCCTTTTGCGCAACGTAGCCATTGCCTTTGCGGCGATATTTATAGGCGTATTGTTATTTATATTTTTAGCGGGCGGCATCATCGCTCAAATACTACTTGCATTGGGATTCATCGCATCGTTTCTATTTTTTTATAGATTTTATCAGGAGCTTGCCGACACTAGCGGCGTCACGATATTTTCATATTGCTTTATTGCGCTTGTACTTGCAGCTATTGCAAATGCATTTTTGGCGCGTTTTTCGCTACCTGCTACGGTGCTACTAAGCTTAGCGGCTCTTGCACTTAATGCTTTTGCTATGTTCAGCGTAGAGGGCTTTTCTCGTTCGTATTATTCTTATGATCTTAAAGGCAAGAGATAAATTTTGATTGCTTGATCGGTTGTGAAAAGACCAGCAAAGAGCTAATTTTTAAAATTTCAAATCAAGGAGCAAGCCATGGTCTATTTCAAACACATATTTCTCGCGCTGTTTTGCGGGGCGCTGTTTTGCGGCGTACTTTACGGCGAAAATCCAAATAAAATTTCAAAACAAAATTTTAAATCTGACTTCATCTGGGGCGTTACGATCGACGACGGCTGGTATGAGGACGCACAAGGCGCCTCGGGCGCAAAGCTGCAAAGCATCGTGCGCGCCCTGCAAGCCCTACCCGCAAAACCCACCGTGCGCGTCGTGATGTCAAAAGAAATTAGTCCGCGCGAGTACGAGCCTCTTTTTAGGCGGCTTAGCGAGGTTTCATACGTGATGGCCTGCCCCGTGGACTCCTATGAGATGAGCTCGTACAAAAGCGTGAAAAGTTACGAAAA
Source organism: uncultured Campylobacter sp. (assembly GCF_937997405.1). Taxonomy (GTDB): domain Bacteria; phylum Campylobacterota; class Campylobacteria; order Campylobacterales; family Campylobacteraceae; genus Campylobacter_B. The sequence goes on from NZ_CALKTL010000054.1 coordinate 9,881, forward strand.
GAGGTTCGCGGACGCCTTCGCCGCGCTCGCGCCCTACGTGCAGATCTGGGAGATCGGCAACGAAATAAACGGCGAGGGCTGGCTAGGGGATGATGCGAATTTCATCGCTGCCAAGATGATCGCGGCCTTCGAGCTCATCCACAAAAAAGGCGCCAAGACGGCGCTTACGGCGTATTATACGCCGAGCGGAGCGCAGAAAACGCAGATGCGCGAGTGGCTGCGAAAATTCGTGCCGCAAGATATGAAAGAGGGGCTGGATTATCTTTTCGTAAGCTACTACGAGGACGATAACGAGGGCTTTGCGCCTGATTGGAGCGAAATTTTTACCGATCTGCAAAGCACCTTCCCCGCTTCAAAGCTCGGTATCGGCGAGTGCGGAAACACGGCGTCGGGCGCTACGCAGGCGAGCAAAAAGGCGATGATGAGGCGGTATTATACGATGCCGCGCTACGCGAAAAACTACGTGGGTGGGTATTTTTGGTGGTATTTCGTGCAAGACTGTGTAAGCGGGGCGGGACCCGGCGCTTCAAACGGCAGAAATCGCGGCGCACGCGATAAAGCGAAAGCCGCGGACGAGCTGCTAAAAAGCCTTAGTGAAGCAATAGGCGAAGCGTACAGATAATGTACGGAGGATTTCAAATTTAAAGCAAAATTTTATGCTTTTTAGGTGCAACGAGGTAAAATTTGGACATGAAAACTTTTATAAAAATTTTAAAAATTACCGCCTTGGTCGTGAGCGTTGCATGCGTGCTTTTTGTGCTGTATATATTTGTGATTTTAAATTTGCTTTTTTCATCCGATACGCCCGAGGGTTGCGATCCTAGTATGCCCACTAGCGCTTGCGATTATATCGATGAAAAATTTGAAAAAGAGCTGCAAAATTTGCCCCCGGTCGCCGCTCTGCCACCCTTAGACAAAAGGCCCGTATTTTGGCTAGGCGAGAAAAAATTCGCAGGAGGTGCGAAGTTTGATTATCTATACATTAAGGACGATTTTGGGGTCTGGCTTAGGTATAAAGACAGCGATAGCGACGACTTCTTGCTACAAAAAGATATGCCAGAGCGCTACTATGGATACGACGAGATCGATCGTTCGCCGGACGAAAGGTGGGTAAGTGGAGAGCTTGGATATTATAGCTACGGCATCTACGATATTTCGCTTTTTGAAAATGAAGCCAAGATATTTTCTCAAACGGCGTATAAGGTCGTGAGGAAATTTATCGGCTTCTTTAATCTACACTCTATGAGGGGCACCTCTTTTGCGGCTCCACAAGGCACCGAGGAAAATTTAAATGCTATAAGCGAGCTTCAAACGCCGCTTGCGGATTTTCCGCAAAAACCGAACTACTCTGCGCTTGGTTGGGCTGATAAACCAGAAGCCAGAGGCTATGTCGGAGATGAAATAGCCAAAAAACTCGCTCGCAACGTCTTTGAGATAGAGGGCGATGGGTGGCGACAGACCATCCGTATAAACAGCCGCGCCAAAGATATAAAGGTAATCTGCGGAGATGAAATTTGCCTCGCGCTTGCCTTTGATGAGAGCGAAATCAATAGCTGCGATAACGACGCTGCATCCACGGCAATTCATACGCTAAATTTAAAGCAAAAATTTAATAATTTTCATACGCTTACTAGTAGGAATTTTAACTACGTAAAGCTCGGCGATAAGTATACTTTAGACGATGTGGAATCCTTTAAAATAGTTTTATCGAGATTCAGATATATCGAGGGGTATAACAAAGGTCGTGAAATCACGGACTACGAGGTTATCTTGCGAAATAGCGAGGGCGAACAGGTCAATGAAATTTGCAGAAACGAAATTAAGAGAGCTCGTAGCCGCTTGCGATAAATCTAAGATAGCGCTGCAGGATTTGACACATAAGATCGTGATTTCGGCGCGCTTTAATTTAGCTTCTAAAATTTACGTGAGAATTTTAAAATTCTAAGCTTCAAGCTTTAAAATTTGCCCGCGAAGCTTTTAAAATTTATCGCGCAGCTTAGGTTTATTTTATCCGCGCCAAGACAGCGAAATTTTTAGGGCGTCGCGATAACTAGGCGCAAGATAGCGAAATTTTACAAAGCTGCGGCAAACAAGATACGCAGAGAATGCACGCAAATTTCAAATTTATCTGGATTTTGCCAGCCTGCCCGACGCCGAGCACCATTATTTAGCTACAATCCCTCTTGCTCGCTTTACTTTTCGCTCGTCTTACGATTTGCTCGCCTTATAATTCCTGCTTGATATTGCACTTTGCGAAACTACTTGCTGCGCGCCCCTTCGCAAAACTGCACGGCATGTGGGATTGTGCCCATCGCTCGCAGATTTTGCAGCACATGCGCGCGATAAAATTCCGTAGCGCAGGCACTTTCAATAAATTTTTATTTAAAAGCGCAAACATAGAGGCGATTTAAATTTAAAGCTCACGTGCTCCACGGCTAGCCTGCAAGCGCTCTGCCCGCGAGCAGCCCAGCGTAGCAAAAAAGCATACAGGCGCATACGCTTAAGACCGCGTTTAGCACACCGATAGCAAATTCTCGCGCCAGCAATAATTGCAGCGTATCGTAGCTGAATGTAGAAAATGTCGTAAAGCCGCCCAGCGCGCCTGCGACAAAAAATACCCGCAGGCTCTGCGTTAAATTTAGTGCGAGCAAAAACCCTATCAGCAGGCTTCCCAGCGCATTCACGCAAAAAGTAGCGATCGGAAACGCACTCCAAAATCCGGCGCGATCCATTGCGCGCGCGATCGCTCCACTTAGACCTACTCGCGCCATCGCGCCTACACAGCCGCCTAGCCCCGCTAAAATCAAGTTCGTCAATCCAAGTCCTTTTAAAATTTGTAAATTTTATTTCGCCATCTAGCCTCCATAGGACGAAAGATGTGCAACTTTGCTATTTTAACGCGGCTAGTTAAAATTCAGCTTTTAAAATTTGCTCGCGCTTTTTGAAATTTCGTTTTAAAATTTTACTAGCGCGGCAAAACGCGACGTTTTACGCGCCGCCGCAAAACGGCGATCAAACGCGCGCAGTGTAAAAGGACGGCAAAGCAAAAAACTACGAGACACAAAAGGGTGGCGTAGCAAAACAGCGCGAACGCTTAAACCGCGCTTGTAGCAAAACCGAGGCAAGGGGTAAAATATAGCTCGGCAATCGCTGCAGCGCTACTACAGCGGGCGCTACTGTAGCACCTTTTTTAGCGCCAGTGCAAATAGCACGACATAAAGGACGAGCAGCCATTTTTTCTGCGTTTCGCGCTTTGCACGGCGAGCCTGAGAGGTGCCGAAATATACGCCCAAAAGCCCACCCACGGCTAGCAGCGCGCCGCGTTCGTAATCTACGTGGCCGTTGTACGAAAGGCTCAAAAGCGCGCTAAATGAGCCGAAAACGATGAAAAATAGCCCCATACAGACCGCTCTTTTGATATCGACGCCCAAAAATCCGACCAATACCGGCGTTAGAAATACCGCGCCGCCCACGCCCATGCTAAGCGCGATCGCGCCGATAGCAAAGCCGATGAAAAACAGCACCGCGCCGTGGGGATCGGCGTTGCCGTCGCTTGTTACGTTCGTGCTAAAGAGTTTAAGAAATGAGATCGCAAGCGTCAGCAGAAGACCGATCTCAAGCACGATTTCCGGTGAGTATTTTACGATGAAGCCCGATATGCTCGCGCCGCACAGCCCTCCGAGCCCCACCGCGATGCCGCTATCTAGGCGAAGCTTGCCCGCGCGGTAGTTCAGATATGAGCCGAAAAGCGAGACGATGAACATCTGCATCACCGAGATGCCCGCGGCGGTCTTGACGTCGTATCCCAGAGCCATCATCACGGGCATTACGACCGTGCCGCCACCGATACCGAAAAAGCCCGATATGAAGCCCACGACGACGCCGACAAAGGGGAGTTCTAGCATTTTTGATCCTTGAAATTTGAAGCGAAGTTTATAGCTTTAAAATTTAAAGCTTGATAAATTTGCGGAATTTTGGCTTTGAGAGCGGGGATTTGCGGGATTTTGAGGCGGGGAATTTTGATTATGGAATTTTATGCTTTGGATTTATGAAATTTGGAAATTTACGGGATTTTAAAGCGTGAAATTTCAGAGCACAGAATTTTAATTGCAGAAATTCGGCTAAGAACTTTATGCGCTGGGCTACTAGAGTTTGTAGCGACGGCGTATTTTACTACGTTTGCAGATTTTTGGAATTTTAAAGCGTGAAATTTTGGCTCAAAATTTTATTGTAACGGAACGTAGCCATAATTTCGGCTTAAAATTTTATACGGGGTTAGCCCGATCTGCATTTGTTTGTGTTGTGGCTTCGAAGTATAAATTTTTTAGATCATAATTCTGCGCCTATACCACGGCGGTTTAGCGTAAATTTTAGATAAAATTTCACGTTTTAATCGCGACGCAGTATTTTTGCCGCGATTAAATTTCGACAGGATTCTATCGCGGCAAAATTTCATACGGCGAAATTCCACACGGTAAAATTTTAGACAAAATTCTGCAGCAAAATTTCAAGCAGTGGAATTTTCTGCGACAGAATTCCACGCGGCATAGCTGCAAGCAAAATTACTGCGGTAAAATTCGCTCAAAATTTCGTGGCGAATTACAAGTAAAATTCTTTCGCATAAAGTTACGTTTCCATCCACGATTGCACGCGCGGCACATCCTCCTTCGTGAAAATTCTTTCTATGCGGAGGACGACAGCAAAATTTCCGCGCTCCGTATCCTAAAAATCGCCGCAAAATCGGTGTAAAGTCACGACAAGATCGCCGTAAAATTTTATGCGGAGCGGGCAGGCGCAAAGAGCGCGAATTTCTTGTAAAAATTTACGACAAAATTTCGCCGCCAAAAGCTCGTTTAAGGCCGCTCAAAACCCGCTAAAAAAGTGCCAAAAGACTAAAAAGCCGCCGTCGCAAAATCCTCGCGATAAAATTTTGCCCGCAAATTTTCTCTCGGTAAAATCGCTTTGGATGGGGCGGGATTTGGACTCACGGCAAATTTTTACGAGCTAAATTTTACGCAAAAATCCGCATTAGACCTGCAAAATTTATCGTAAATTTCTCCGAGCGGATTTTGCGCTTATGAAATTTCCAGCACGATCTCCTTTTTTAGCCCGATCTGTTTGATCTCGAGCACGGAAGCGCCGCCCAAGCGCAGCGCAAGCACCTCCGCCTCGCTGCAAGCGCCTGCAAGAGCTATTTCGCGCAATACCTTGCCGCGCCAAGCCTTGGCGTAGTGGCTCAGCACCTTGCCGCCTTTGATAAAACTAAAACTCAGATATTCGCGCTTCATCTCGTAAAATTTCTCATAAAATCCCGCGCGCAGATCCACGACGCATTCATCCGCCAGATACCGATCCAGCGCGGCGGAGAAGCTATCTCGATAAAATTTTGCCGCGTCTATGCCGCCGAATTTCTCGCCCTGTTTGAGCTTGTAGTTCGGCAGCGCGTCGCCGCCCAGCACGGGGCCGAAAAGGTTTGAAAAAATTATCGTGTTTCGCTCCGTAAACTCCCGCGCCGTAGCGCTTAGCGAAGCGTAGCCTAGGGCGCGATACGCGGTGCCCGTGTAGCGCAAAAGCGCCTTCGCGCAGCCTTTTTCAAAGATATTTTCGCGCAGAGCCGCATCCCATTTTTTCAGCCCGAAAAGCTTGCAAAGCTCCGCCTCGCTTGCTTTATCTACGAAATCCGCATAAGCGCGCAGCATCTGCAGGCGCTTTTCGTAAAGATCTGCAAAGATGAAATTTCGCTCGCAAATGCGCGCGTCGCCGCCCAGCTCGCTTTTCATCTCGCTTGGGGAAAATAAAATTTTCATACGCTCTCCTTAAAATTTGCTCATTTTACTAAAATTTTGCTTGCATTCAAGCCCGCCCAGGCTCGCGCCACCCGCTCAAATTTAAGCTAAGCAGCGTATAATGGCGCTAAAAATTCCAAGGACGAAAATGCTTTTAGAAGAGCCGCTTTTTTACTACCGCGAAATTTTAAAGATGCATCCGCAAAGCTACCTCGCAGAGGACGACGCTCAGGTCATCATCGGCATCGATTGCGATTATTTCGACGGATTTAAGATGAGTTTTGAGGCTTTGAGGCTTAAATTTGATGAGGTAAAGGGCGCAAAAGAGGGCGCGAGCAAGTTTAAAAACGCGAGCTTTGCCGGGCTTTTCGGCGTTTTGGGCTACGACATCGTGCGCGCGTTCGAAAATATCGGCGCACCGAAGCAGGCGCTGTATGACTTCCCGCCGTTTTTTTACGCCGATGCCGCAAACTACCTGCACTACGATAAAATCAGCAAAATTTACGATTTTTACGGCAAAGATGCCCAAATTTACGAAAACCTGCGCGGGCTTAGCCCGCAGGCTTCACAACAGGCCGCCGTCGAAACAGTAGCTGCGTCCCAGAGTGCTGCAAGAGCGGACGCCGCTATAAAAGGCAGATCGAAATCGCAAGCCGCGGCGAAACCCGCGCCGCAGAAAAAAGAGCTTAAATTTAAAATTTTAACCGATCTTGGCGCCGAGGAGTCGCATTTTAGCGCGATGGTCGAAGCCGCAAAAGAAAAGATAAAAAGCGGCGACGTGTTTCAGGTCGTGCTGGGCGAAATTTTAGAAGTCGGTACGAATCTGGGCAGCTTGGAGTTTTACGAGCGACTCAAAAAGAACAATCCTAGCCCCTATATGTTTCACTTCCCGACGCCGTACGGCTGCGTCGCGGGCTCCAGCCCCGAGCTCATTATGGAGATCAAAAAGGACGAAATTTTCGTAGCTCCCATCGCGGGCACCCGCAGCAGAGGCGCGAATGCCGAAGCCGACGCAGCGCTCGAGCGCGAGCTTTTAAGCGACGAAAAGGAGCTTGCGGAGCATCGGATGCTGATAGATCTAGCTCGCAACGACATCGGCAAATTTGCCGAGCCCGCCTCGGTACGGGTGCAAAACGCGATGCGCGTCGTGCGCTACGAAAGCGTGATGCACATCGTAAGCGAGGTTTACGGCAGTAAGCCGCGCGGGGTAAGCGCGTTTGAGGTGCTTAGCACGATCTTTCCTGCGGGCACGCTAAGCGGTAGCCCGAAGATCCGCGCGATGCAGATCATAAACGAGCTGGAGCGCTACGAGCGCGGCATATACGGCGGCGGAATCGGATTTTGGCGCTTTAGTGGCGACGTGATGCAAGCGATCTTGATTCGCTCGGCGATCTTCGTAAATCGCGACGCGCAAAATTCCTGCTCGGACGAGAACTCTAAGCGAAATTCCAACTTAAATTTAAACGCTGCTTGCGGCGAGGAGAAGTCCGAAGCGACGGGGCTTTGCGGCGGTGAAAATCCTGAGACGACGGAGTTTTGCGGTGTCGCGACGCAAAAAGGCAGTGGCGAGTCGCAAAATTTAGCTCGCGCAGGCGGGCGCGAGGCGACATTAAATTTAAAAGCTCGCGCAGGCGGCACGGCGTTAAATTTAGAGAGCGAGCCGAGCTTTAGCCGCGCGATGCGGTTTGAGGTCGCTAAATTTAGCGCGGAGAATTTTGGTTGCGAAGGGCTAAACAATCTCGTATTTATCGGAGCGGGCGCGGGTATCGTTTACGACAGCTCGCCAAAAAGCGAATACGCAGAGATCTGCAAAAAGCGCAAAAGCCCGCTAAAGGCGATCAAGGAGCTATGCGAGGAAGTTTAGACGCTTTAAATTTAGCTAGCCTGACGCGCCGCTTTTCGGTGCGAGTTTGATTTCGCTAAATTTAATAGCGGTTTCGACGCTAGGACGTTAAATTTAACGGCGAGCTTCATTCGGTGCCGTAAAGCGCGCAACGTCGCAGCTGATGTAGTAATGCCGCAGCCGCGAGTGGAATTTAAATTTAGCCCGCAGCGGCGCTAAAACGGCGCTAAATTTAGCCGCCGCAAAGCGGTTAAATTTAAACTATTTATAATTTTAAAGAGGCGTAAACGCCCTAAAAAAGGATAAAATTTTGATTTTAATGATAGATAATTACGACAGCTTCGTTTTTAATATTTATCAATACATTTTGGAGCTAAGCGACGAGGAGGTGCGCTACTTCCGCAACGACGAGATAACGCTGCAGCAGGTGCGCGAGCTTGCTCCGTCGCACATAATCCTAAGCCCCGGTCCAAATCACCCAAAAGATAGCGGCGTTTGCTTAGAGATTTTGCGCGCGGATTTGGACGTGCCGATTTTAGGCGTGTGTTTGGGGCATCAGGCGATCGGATATGCGGCGGGCGCGCAGATAAAGCAGCTGGAGGTGCCGCTGCACGGCAAGAGCTCGTCGATCGAAATTTTCAATGACGGCGTGCTTTTTAGCGGGCTGCCGCGTAAATTTGAAGTAATGCGCTACCACTCGCTTTATGTTGACGAAGCTACGCTGCCGCGCGAGTTTGAAATTTTAGCAAAGAGCGAAAATGACGGCGTAATCATGGCGATGAAGCACCGAAGTAAGCCTGTTTTCGGCATTCAATTTCATCCCGAGAGCTTTTTTACGCAATACGGCAAAAAGATCATCGAAAATTTCATCAATTACGGCAAAAAGATAATTTTAAAGGAGAAACTCGTGATAAATTTCGCCCCGTTTATGTTGAAGCTACAAAAGGGCTTCCCGCTAGACAGCGACGATTACGCCGTCATTTGCAAGGCACTTTACGAGCAGGATTACGACATCGTGCAGCTTGCTGGGCTGCTCGTGCTGATCAGCGAAAAATCGCTCTATCCAAGCAGCCTTACAGCGCTCGTGCGCAGTATCTTAAAATACTCGATCACCTACGACGATCCGAGCCCGATGTTTGACATCGTGGGCACCGGCGGCGATAGGCTAAAAACGATCAATATCTCAACGACCGTGGCCTTTATCGCGGCAAGCTTCGGCGTGCGCGTCGCCAAGCACGGCAACCGCGCGATTACTAGCAGATCGGGAAGCTCCGATGCGCTGGATGCTTTGGGCGTGCCGCTACTTAGCGATCTTGCGCAGATTAGGGCGCTGCTAGATCGCACGGGGCTAGCGTTTTTTCACGCGCCGTTTTTTCACAAGATCACCGCCGAGGTCAAAGAGGTGCGCAACCGCCTAAAAATCGGCACCGTCTTTAATATAATGGGACCGCTTCTAAATCCAAATTTGAGCCTAAGCAATCAGATCGTGGGTAATTATCTGGAGGAAGTAAACGGGCTCATCGCCGAAACGCTGATGATTTTGGGGCGCAAGCACGCTCTGGTGGTGCACGGCATGGACGGCATGGACGAGATCAGCCTGTGCGACGAAACGCTAATCCACGAGGTCAAGGACGGCAAAATTTTAGAATACCGCGTAAATCCCGAGCAGTTCGGCTTTAAACGCGCATTTCACGGCGATATAGAAGGCGGCGACGGCGAGGCTAACGCCGAAACTTTAAAGCAAATTTTAAAAGGCGAACTTAGCGGGCCGAAATTTGATATCGTCGTGCTAAATGCGATGTTTGCGCTATACTGCGCCGATCTCGTATCAAGCCCTGCGGAGGCTAAGCCGCTCATTTTAGAGGCGATCAAATCGGGCAAAACGTGGAAATTTTACGAAAACTACGTAGGAGCGGGAGTTTAGATGGCTAGCGGCGAAAAGAGGGAGTTTTTAAGCGAGCAGCTCATCAGCTATCTGGGCAACAAGCGCTCGCTGCTAGCGCCGATAGAGCGGGCGATCTGCGAAATCAAAGCGGAGCTTGGGCAGGGCAAGATCAGCTTCGCGGACGTCTTTAGCGGCAGCGGCATCGTCGCGCGCCTGGCTAAAGCGCACTCAAACCTCGTGATCGCAAACGATCTGGAGGGCTACTCGCGCGCGATAAACTCCTGCTATCTTTCAAATTTTAGCGATGAGTTGTGGCGAGACTTGAGCGAGCTACACGCCGAAATTTTAAGAAATTTTACGCCGAAGGAGAGCTTTTTTAGCGAGCTGTACGCGCCGAAGGACGATGAGAATATCAAGGCGGGCGAGCGCGCTTTTTACACACGCCGAAACGCCCTGATTTTGGGCGGACTTTGCGAGCAGATCGGTAAAATCCCGAAAAAATTTCGCGATTTTTTCACCGCGCCGCTACTTAGCGAGGCGAGCATCCACTCAAATACGGGAGGCGTTTTTAAGGGCTTTTACAAGGACAAAGCGGGCGTGGGAAAGTTCGGCGGCAGCGGCGAAAACGCGCTAGCCCGTATAATGGGCGAAATTTCTCTGCGCCTGCCGGTGCTTTCAAGCTTCGCCTGCGAAAGCGCGGTCTTTCAAGAGGATGCGGCGCGCTTTGCACAGAGCGCGCGCGAGCGCTTTTCGCAGCTTGACGTCGCGTATTTTGATCCACCCTATAATCAGCACCCCTACGGCTCGAACTATTTCATGCTAAATTTGATCACGGATTTTATAAACGATGGCAAGCGCCCAAATGCTGCGGGGCTTAGCAGGGTTTCTGGGATCCCAGCAGACTGGAACCGCTCGGCCTACAACAAAAAATCAAGTGCTGCGGAGGAATTTTTCGCGCTGCTGGCGAAATTTCCGGCGAAATTTTTAATAATCTCTTTTAATTCCGAGGGCTTTATCTCGAAGGTGGAATTTTTAAAAAACCTCGCGCACATCGGCTCCGTGCGCACGATAGAGATCCGCTATCCGACCTACCGCGCGAGCAGAAATTTAAACGCGCGCGAGCTTTACGTGACGGAATTTTTATATGTCGTACAGAAGTAAGATTAAAATTTGCGGCATCAAAAGCGCCGCCGAAGCCCGCGCAGTGCTGGCATGCAGCTCGGCTTTCTGCGTAAATTTAGAAAGCGCGGATGATGCTAAAAATTTACCGCAATCGGGTAGCGAGAGCTCAATAAAAAATTCTAATTTTTGCGGCGAAAATTCTGGGCGGAATTTTAATTCGGATGCCGAGAATTTTACGCGAAATTTCAATTCTGACGGCCAAAATTCCGCACAAAATTTTAATCAGGGCAGCGAGAATTTTACCTGCCGCGCACAAAATCATGCAAATTTTACGCCCGAGCAAAATTTTGATTGCGATAAAAATTTCAGTAGCGATTTGCGAAGCCAGGACGACGGCTCGGGTGCGCGCGTGGAATTTTTAGGCGTAATTTTTGTATCAAGCTCCAAACGCCGCGTCAGCGTAGAAACAGCGCGCGAGATCGCACGTATCGCGTACCAAAACGGCGCAAAGTGCGTCGGAGTTTTTGCTTTGAGCTCGGAAGAACACAGCGTCGCGCCGCACGAGTGCGAAAATTTTAGCGGCAAAGCCTGCGGCGATGAAATTTGCAAAGATAAAATTTACGCGGGCAATAGCGGAAGCGTAGAATTTTATGAAGCCGCGGAATTCTGCGAAAAGCAGCGCGACGATTTGAGCGTAAATTTAAACGCAAGCTACGCCGCGCCTGCTTCAGTAAAGGATCTGAATTCTAAAATTTTAGATGCGGAAGCTTTAGACGAGGAGCAAATTTTAAAAATTTGTAGCCTTTGCGAGCTGGACTGCGCTCAGATTTACGGACGCATAAGTGCGGATTTCAAAGCGCGCCTCAACGCGGCGGGCATCGAGGCGTGGCAGGTGCTAAGCATCGGCACCGAAATGCCGCCGCTTGAGGACTTGAGCTGCGATCGAATCTTATTCGACGCCAAAGGAGCGAGTTTGGGCGGTAACGGCGTGAGCTTCGACTGGGATCTGTTGAGACGCGCAAGGCTTGGCTGTGAAGAAAAATACTGCGCGGGCAGCGCAACTCAAAGCATAGACGACACAAAATACGACTCGGCTAGCGGGCGATGCGATACGCAAAATGATGCAGCAAGCGACGAAAAATGCTATGCAGCAGGCGCAGCTCAAGACTCAGACGGCGCAAGGAGCCATCTTAAACACAGCGCTATCTGTAACGGATATAACGAGGGGAATTTGAAGCGCGATAAAAACGGCGACTGCAACAATTCCTGCGCGGAGCATAGCGAAAACGGAAATTTAAAGCTCGAAAGAGTAAGTAACTTTTGCTGTGCCTCTAATAGTAATGAAGTAAGCGAACGCGCACATGATATTGTTCGATCGAGCAATACGAAACAAGAAACGAGCGCCGATCGTCGCGCCGAAAAGAATGACGATGAGTGCAAATTTAGTGCGTGTGCTACCGCTCGGCTGAGTGGTGTAAGACCCGCAAGCGAAGGCGTCAATGATCGAGGCGCAAGCGACTATGAGGCGAGCGCGCCAAATATTTCAAATGACGGCGGAGAAGTAGGCAAGCTGGGTGCCATAAAAGATGATAGCGCGGATAAGCATGACGCTGCTGCTAAAAGCGGGGCGATCTCTTTCATTCTTGCAGGCGGCATCGGCGCGCAAAATATCCGTGAGGCACTCGCACTGCGCCCTTACGCTATCGATCTAAACAGCCGCGTGGAGGACGCGCGAGGCGACAAAGATCCACAAAAGATAAGCGAAATTTTGCAAATTTTAAAAAATGCGCAAGGCTGATCTCCGTGTGCAAACTCGCGCGATAGTTATATCTAAATCAAGCGTGTATAAGGAGGAGCCAAATGCATAACGACGAAATTGCTAGGTTTGGCATAAGCAAAACGCGGTATGATAAAAATATAAAGGATTTCTTGCAAGATAAAAATTGCGATAAGCAAAATTTGGCGGGTGGTGGGCTAAAATTTACGAGCGACGGCGGGCAAAATTCTATAAATGCCAGCGAACGAAATTTTACGAATGTCGTTGAACAAAAATCGCAAAGCGATCTCTCTTGCGCCGCTGATACACCCTCGCAAAATTTTAAAACTCAAGCAAGGGATTATGACAAAGAACCAATAACCATAAAAGACCACGCTATAGTTTTAAATGCTATCATCGGCGCGATTTATATCATTACTACGATATTGATGGCGATATGCGGTAAATTTTCTGCCCAGCAAATTTTATTTCTCGTTTTGCTGGATTGCTATTTTCCGCTCAGAGCATTAAATAAATTCTCAAATTTCGGCAAGTGCTATATATGCTTTAAAAATGACGATATAACCCTATACTCTAAAAAGACGGAAGCCGTTTTATATGAGACCAAAATTTCAGATATAACTTGTATCAAACGAACCACGGGACCGTCATACCCCGAAATATCAAAAAAGACAAAATGCCTTATGCTGCTGTTTGCTTTTATATATTTGCTTTTAGTTTTTTTCGTAGCGGTAGTGATAGACGGAAGGGAGGAAAATTTTTGGATAATTTTTGCGGTAATTATATCTATTAGCTTCTTTCCTTTATTGCTATATAGGCTTTTTAACGGGCTAGGCTTTGATATTATAAATGACAGCATATTGATATATGACAAAAGTTCTTTTATAGAGGTTTCGTTTCTAAGTAGCAAAGAATACAGGGAGCTAAAAGCCTATTTTCTACTCAAAACAGGGAAAAATTTAGATAAAATCCCACCACAAATTTTCGTGTAGGCTATAAAGAATAAAAGATGAATAGAAAACAGAGGCTCGAAGAGCTAAAGAAAATTCTAAATGAACGGCATCAAAATTTAGAGCAGGGTTCAGGGCGGAATTTTGATGCCGAAAATTCTGATAGTAAAAATTTTAAATTTGAAAAACTCACGGATGACTCTACGATAAATACAAACGAAAAATCTAATAAATTTGAACAAAATCCGAGTTACGCTCGTGATCATAATAAAGAGCCTTTAGCGCTCAAAGATAGGACTAATTTTTATATAGTTCTTGCTACGGTATGCACGCTTGCGATTATGATTTTTATGTATTCATACGAACCCAATCAAACTAGATATAATCAGCTTTTTATAGTATTTCCATTTTTCGGATTGCCTATAATAATGGAATATTTTACAAATTTTTATAATAAGAAATTTGTAAAATTTTATAATGATCGAGTTACTTATTGCACAAACAAAATGCCCGAAAAAACTATATTCTTAGATGACCTTAAGGATGTACAAAGAGCCTATTTCGCAAGAGATAATGAGTGGCTTAGGAGGCAAGGCGTTTTTTATAGATTCTTCTTAAAATTTGATCCATATGCTACGATAATCGCTTTTTTATTGATCTGTATATTGGTATTGGCTATCGGCGTAAGAAAATATATAGAAACAGGTAGTTCCAAAGTAATTTTTATATTAATATTGACGTTTTTGTTTTTATTCATCTCAAAATTTATGTATTTTTTGGTTTTTAAATTTCAACTTAGACTTATATTCTACGATAATATAATAATCCGAGGCAAGGATAAAGATATCGCCTTTACGATAGAAACTATGGACGACTACGTCAGGATAAAAGAATTTTTTATGAGGACAAAAGACATTGATTTGGATAAGACCGAGCGCCACGTGTGGCTGGATTTTAATTAATAATTAAAGAGTTTTAAATGAAAAAAGCCTCAAACGGCGAAGCCTTTAAATTTTAAAATTTAAAGGAGCGACTCTTAAAAATTGATCGTAATCTTTCTTGCGCAGAATCTATTTTATCATTTGGTTTATCGCGTTATGAATACGGCTACAAATTCTTAAATTCCATCTCTAGCTGCTTGCGCCAATCTTACAGCGAGCACTCTGCTCCAGCAGCGTATTTCTTTATAAGTACGCCGCCAGAGCTTGATCAGATACGCCGCCTCTGTATAGATTGATCTCTGAGATTAAATATCAGCCTTAAGCGCCGCGTCTTTGAAAAATCCCCACGTAAAGCGCAAAAACAAAACCGATCGCAACCGCGCAAGGAGCAAACTCGGTGATGCCTTTAGCCGAGCTTGCGAGCAAGAAATTATGCGCGATCGCAGCGCCAGCCGCCATGCCGATAACGAAGACGCCCGAGCTTAAATTTCCCGTGCCGGCCTGCACCAGATGCTTACCGGGGCAGCCCTCGCTGAGGCTAAAGCAAAGTCCTGCGAGCACCATACCCAAGAAATTCCAAACGAAATCGTTATGCGCGATAGGCTGGCCCTCAAAGCCGAGCTTGTATTGTCCAAACGCGATATTTGCGATGCTCGCAAACACGATGACGCTTAGCACGCCCCAAAACATCGAGAAATCGCCGCGGAAAATTCTACCGAACGCGCCAACGCTGCAAAATTTGCTTCTATGCATCACCGCGCCCACGATAATGCCCGCAGCCAGCGAGATGCCTACCGCGGCGTGTTGCGCGCCGGGGCCTTTAGCGGAGATAAAAAGCGCGCCGCCCTCGCCCGTTTTGAGTCCGAAAACCAAAGCCGCAAGTAGCGCCGCGCCCAGTATTACGGGCAAAATTCCGATCGGGCCGCTAAGCCTTGCCTCTTTGCTCGCCTCATAGCCACGCTTTTTAAGCAAAAACCCAATGAGTACGCCGCAGATCAGACCCGCTAGCCCGGCTAATGCGGTCAGATCGCCGCCGCCTAGGCGTAAAAACGCGCGCCACGGACATCCCAAAAATACAAGGCAGCCGATCATCGCGAAAATCCCTAGGAAAAATTTTGCAAACGGCGAGCTGCCCGTAACCGGCGCGAACTCGCGCGTCCAAAGCACGCTTGCCAAAAAGCCGCCGAACACGAGCCCTATGATCTCCGGGCGGATGTATTGCACCGCGCTAGCTCGGTGAAAGCCCAGCGCGCCCGTGGTATCGCGCAAAAAGCAAGCGACGCAAACGCCCATATTGCCCGGGTTTCCGAAATGCACCAGCGTCGCACCCAGCACGCCTAGTACGGCGCCTGCAATGATGTACCATTTAACGTTATTCATGAAAAGATCCTGAAATAATCTAGATCGACCGATCTCTTAGGCGCGATTTTATCCTTTGTAAAATAAAAAGCAAATAAATTCCGATCTAAATTTACGAAAAGCGAAATTTTAAAATCACGGGGGCGGCCGCTAAATTTAGACGCAAGTAAATCGCGGATATTTAAATTTAGACTCTTTGCTGTGGT
Organism: uncultured Campylobacter sp.; assembly: GCF_937997405.1. GTDB lineage: Bacteria > Campylobacterota > Campylobacteria > Campylobacterales > Campylobacteraceae > Campylobacter_B. The sequence continues at coordinate 25,750 of NZ_CALKTL010000054.1, forward strand.
AGAAATGCCAAATTTAGTAGCCTGAGCGCGGCACAGACGAATCGCAACGAGAAGCCATGGCGCAGAGGCGGTCAGACGAAACGCGATACAAACTGACGTAAGCGGAGTCCAGGCGCAGAAACGGCGCGGGCAAGGTGCGGACAAGACGCAGTCAAAGCGCGTAAGCGGCCCAGACGAAGCGCAGTACTTGCCGCCAATAAAAACAAATTTCAAATGTTTTTGAAATTAAATTTCAACCTTATTTAAGTATGTAGATATATAATAATGCATTTCAATTTTATTTTAAAGGTCGGGGCATGAAAAAGCGAATTTTATTGGTGCCGCTTGCGATAGGCGCGATAGGCGGAGCGAATGCGGCCGAAAACAACGCCACGAAGTCGCAGGATCTGGGTCAAATCGTCGTGCAAGCGACGGTGAGCGCGGTCGATAACCTAAAATACGCAGGCTCGGCCGGAATTTTAACCCCCAAAGATATGAAAGCCAAAACCAACGTGATCGATTCGATCATGCAGATACCGGGCGTCGACGGCAGTATGGATATGGGGCGACAGATCGGCAGGCAGTTTCAGATCCGCGGATTCGGATATCAAAGCGACGAGCGCATCATCATCAAACAAGACGGCGTGCGCAGGAGCGTGGGAATTTACTCCAATATGATCTCATCTTTTCGCACCGATAGCGATATCTTAAAGCGCGTCGAGGTCATAAAGGGCGCCTCGTCCGTGCTTCACGGCTCGGGCGCGATCGGCGGTATCGTAAATATGCAAACCAAAAGTGCGAGCGATTATCTAAGCGAGGGCAAAAGCGTAGGCTTGATGCTAGGGCAGAGACTCGAATCAAACAATATGCATAGCACGCGCGGCGCGATTTACGGCAAGGGCGAGGAAATTCCGATCAACGTTTTACTCTACGGCAAGCGCGCAAGCTACGGCAATATCAAGCTCGCAGACGGCGGCACGCACTACGGCGAGGGCTACGACAAGACCTTTAATAACGAGCATATCGATACCGGATTTTTTAAGATCGGCACAAATTTAGACGATCACCGCATAAGCTTCAGCGCCTTTGATTACGACGAAAATTTACACACCGTCTGGCAAACGCTATGGAAAAACGAGGAGGATCTCTTCGTACATGGAAATTTAAGCCAGAGAGATTACGTTTTTGATTGGAGCTTTACGCCGCAAAGCCCGCTAGTTGATATGTCTTTTAAGGCCTACAAAAGCAGAGCCGAGTATAAACGCAGCTATATTGACGGCGCAGATACCGGCAGCTACACGAACAAAGACGATCGTAAGGGATTAGAGCTCAAAAATATCTCGGAATTTGATACGGGCTTTTTAAATCATAGCTTCGCTTTCGGCGGCGATTACGAAAATAGGCAGGAGGATGCGATCTTTATCCAAAATGGAGCGCTAAGAGATTTCGCCTCCTTTCCGAACGAATACAATAGCTACGGGCTTTTCGCGCAGGATCTGATCCGCTTGCACGATGATTTAGAGCTTACCTTAGGCGGTAGATACGATAGATTCGATCGCGACATCAAAGGCAGATCGGCTAAATTTAAAGATTCCAGATTTTCTCCGCGCGCGGCGATTGCCTATACGCTCTTTGATAAATTTACGCTTTTAGCGGGATACAGCGAGAGTTTCCGCGCGCCTACTCCGCACGAGACATCGCAATCAGGGCCGATGAACATACATTATTATTACATCCCAAATCCCGATCTAAAGCCCGAGACCGTAAAAGAGTACGAGGTCGGATTTAGCTTTAAACAGGATAAAATTTTTACGGACGATCACTTCGATATGAAATTTATCTATTTTAACGGCAAGATCGAAGATATGATCGGCATAAAGGCGCTTCCGCATCTGGGCGTGCCTCCGGGCGGCTTTTCGCAACAATACGGGCAGTATCAAAATATCGATCAAGCCAAAAGGCATGGTTTTGAGCTAAGCTCAAACTACCAAACGCAGGACTTTGATTTCGGCGCGAGCTTCGAGCGACTTAGAATTTACAATAAAAAGACGCACGAAAACATCAATAACCACGCCAAAAAACTAAGCGCGCACGCCTTTTACTCGCCTCTGCACGATTTAAATTTAGGCTTTGAGGTAAGCCACTATTTTAAGCCTCATTCTAAACCCGCTTCCTATTTCGCTCGCAGAACGGAATATTTTTACGTCGATAAAGCTTTCACGATCGCAAATTTCAGAGGAAGCTACAAGATCAAAAACGGCATTATTCCGGCCCTTGACGGCGCGGACGTGAGCTTTGGCGTAAATAATATTTTCGATCGCCACTACATCAACGCAAACCGCACGCGAGATACTTTAGCAGTCGGCGCGGGACGAAATTTCTACGTCGATTTGGAAGTAAGATTTTAGATTAAGCTTATACGGGCAAGGCGCGGGTTAAATTTTAAAGCTTACCCGAGCCTTTGCCCTCTTTCTTTTTAAATTTAAGCCTCATCGCGACCTTTTGGCAATGAGGCTTAAATGTGGCATAAATTTCTAGCGCTATAAAATTCCGTAATTTTTAAAATTTAACAAATTGCAAAATTTTATGGGTTGCAAAGCTCGCAAGTTGCGAAATTCCACGCCTCATTAATCGATAGCGTTGGAGCTTTTTAGTACCACTAGATGTTTTTTGCCCGCGAAGCTTAGCACTACGGCAGCATTATTTTCGTCGATTTCGCGCACCAGCTCTACTCGCACGTCGCTAGGTCTTGCAGTATCCGAGCTAAGCAGCTCATTTTCTAAAATGCTTTTAAATGCCGAGACTTTGGGCTCTTTTGCATCCGATCTTTCTTTTGCTCCCTCGCGAAATTCCATCGTGCCGCTCTCGGCAGGGCTTACTTTAAGCGGCGAAATTTTATCCGCTGCCCTGATATTCTCGGCGCTCTCAGAGTTTTCGTCCGCCCCCGTAGCTTCCGAACGCTCGGCACGCGCAACCTCATCGTAAAATTTATCGCGCATGCTCTCTTCGCTCACGTTCTCGCCTCTTAAAAAATCTGCGCTATCTACGTTTTTTGAGTCGTTAGAATTTTTGGAATTTAAAGCAGAGGCTTCATCTTTCTTCGCAAACTCCTGCGCGTCAGAATAATTGGTAAAATTTGCGTTCTTTGATCCGCTCTGATTTTTAAAAGAGAAGTCGTTTAAAATTTCATCGATGCCCGTCCCATCCACGTCGGCCTCCTCTATGCTAGCGTCGTCTTCAAAAACCCGCCATGTCTCGTCGATACTTTTTTGCGGCTTATGCGATAAAAATTTTCGCACGCCGACGAAAGCCGCAGCCGCAAGCAGTAACGCTACGATTATCGGCATCACGGAAACCCCGCTGCTGCTGCTTTGCGCCGTCTCATTAGCCTCACTTTTGACGCTCATCTTACTTTGATCGAAAGCGGGGTTTTTTACGCGTAAAATGAGTTTGAGATTGCCGTCTTGAGTAAGAGCATCGACCGATAGATCGGCTCCGGTAGGGAAATTTATCTCGATATCCTTGCCCTTAGGCGCTATCGTAAAGCTTTTTAAGACCTTTTGATTAGTGCGCATTTCGTTAAATTTCTCATCGCCGCCAAGCCCTTTTAAAATAAGGCTCATCGACTGCCCGTCGACGCGGCGCACGATGTCAGGTTTGTATGCGGAGTCAAATGCCAAGGCGATATCCACGCTATCGTCGTGGTTGAAAAGATCGTATTGCATCAGATTGGCGCCGAGGCAAAAATTTGCGATTAAAATCAAAAATATCTTTTTCATACTCTTTCCGTTAATTAAAAAGTTCGGCGATCTTGCCTTGCAGCTCGCGCCCGCCGTAGTTCGCGCATAAATTTACGATCGCGGTGCCGATGATAGCGCCGTCTGCGTATTCTTTCGTAGCGCGAACGTCGCTAGAGCTGCGAATACCAAAGCCGATCGCTACGGGCAGATCGCTCATTTTTTTAAGATCTGCGACCATATTTTTAAGGCGCGAGATCGGAGTTTGCTTGCTTCCGGTCACGCCGATAGCGCCCACGCCGTAGATGAATCCTCGAGCGCGGCTCAAAACTCGCGCGGCGCGGTGCTCGCTCGTAACACTGATAAGCGGGATGAGCGCGATACCAAACTCCTCGCAAAGCGCGAAAATTTCCTCATTTTCCTCATACGGCAGATCGGGGATTATTAGCCCGCTGATGCCGTAGCGCGCCGTCTCGGATACAAACTCGCGCGCGCCGTAGGCAAAGATCACGTTGTAATAGACCAAAAACACGAGCGGCTTGCGCGTTTGCACCCCTTTTAAAATTTCAAATACCTTCTCCGCGTTTACGCCATTTTGAACCGCGGAAAAGCTCGCCTTAAAAATTTCGGGGCCGTCTGCGAGCGGGTCGGAATACGGGATACCGATCTCAAGCAGATCGATCGCGCTTTCGTCTAAATTTGACAAAAACTCCTTCGTGTGCGCGGGGCTCGGGTAGCCCGCCACGATGTAGCCGATGTTCGCCTTTTTGCCGGCGAAGGCCTCCTTGATCTTATCCATAAATCGTTCCTTTTTTGTAGTTCATCACAGTATCCATATCCTTATCGCCCCTGCCGCTTACGTTTACGACGATCGTTTTTTTGCCCTTTAGCTGCGGACAGAGCTTTTCTAAATACGCTAACGCATGCGCGCTTTCGATCGCGGGGATGATACCCTCAAGCCTACAGAGCAGTTTAAGCGCCGTGATGCACTCATCGTCGGTTACCGCTTCGTATTTTGCGCGACTTATCTCGTGCAGATGCGCGTGCTCCGGGCCCACTCCAGGATAATCAAGCCCCGCCGAGATGCTGTGAACAGGCTCGATCATGCCGAATTTATCCTGCAGTACGATCGTTTTCATGCCGTGGATGATGCCCGCGCGCCCGTTAGTGATGGTCGCTGCGTGATAAGGGGTTTGTGCGCCCAAGCCGCCCGCCTCGACGCCGATGAGTTGCACGTTAGGATCATCCACGAACGCGCTAAAAATTCCTATCGCATTACTTCCGCCTCCTACGCAGGCTAGGACGTAATCAGCCTTGATCCCCTTGCTTGCGAGCTGCGATTTGGTCTCGGCGCCGATAACGCTTTGAAAATCCCTAACCATCTTAGGATACGGATGCGGCCCGACCGCCGAGCCGATGACGTAAAATACGCTCTCGATCTCATTCACCCACGCCTGAATCGCCGCAGTGGTCGCCTCTTTGAGCGTTTTTAAACCGGTGCCGATTTTGATTAAATTTGCACCCAAAAGCTGCATCCTAAAGGCGTTGAGCTGCTGGCGCGCGGCGTCGGTCTCGCCCATATACACGTCGCACTCAAGCCCAAATAGCGCCGCTGCCGTCGCCGTCGCCACGCCGTGCTGACCAGCGCCGGTTTCTGCGATGATCTTTTTTTTGCCCATCTTTTTAGCTAGTAGCGCCTGCGCAAGGGCGTTATTGATCTTATGAGCGCCCGTATGATTAAGATCCTCGCGCTTTAGATAAATTTCATGCCCGTAGTGCTCGCTAAGGCGCACGGCGTGATATAGCGGCGTCGGACGCCCCGCATATTCGCGCAACAAGTAGCCCAGCTCATCTTTGAATTCCTTCGTCTGCGCTATGGTGTTGTACGCATCCTCCAACTCCTCGAGCGCAAACATCGCCGTCTCAGGCACGAACTGCCCGCCGAAACTCCCGAAATACGCCTTTTTATTCATCCTATCTCCTCACATTAAATCGTAAGATTATATAAAATTTCGCGTTAAATTTCGCTTTTTTGACGGCGCCTTTTGCGGCGCTCTTCTAAATTTATCGGATATACAGCCGCAAAAACGCGCGGCGTAAGATAGCAAATTTTAAAATTTACGCTTCAAATTGTGGCTAATATTTTGTTTGATGAGCAGCCCCAACTTCGTAAATTTGAATAATTTATAAATTTATTTGCTTTCATTGCTAATATCGCTCTTTTTAGGATTACCAATAGGACAAATTATAGTGTCGGTATCTGTAAGTCTTAATTTTTTCCACTCTTCAAAGCTATTAACTCTAATCAGATTATGTGGGATCTTTGACGGTTCATCAATGATCTCAAGGCACTCGCTCGTTTCTCTTTTAAAATACTGCATAATAAGGTGATTATCGTTATTTTCCAAAGCTTTTTTTATGCATTTTGCTTTTAACTCAACATAATCACTATTACTTAGAGAATTTTTTGAAAAAAACCGCATTGGAGCACACTCACTAATTGCTTCCGTATAAATCATACGAAATACAAAAAACGAAATAATCAGCAAAAATGGTAATAGGATAATATTTTTGTATCGTTTTAAGAATTTCATCTTATTTCCTTATTTAGAATTTTTATATTTTATAGTGCTTGATTTGGATCTGGAGTAGTTGGCGTTTATGCTTGAAAGCTTAGAATTTGAATACCTTACTA
>NZ_CALKTL010000055.1 GCF_937997405.1 uncultured Campylobacter sp.
GCGTCTTCGTTGAAGCGTTCCGAAGGTGTTCCTACAGCACGTAAGATCTGCTGTTTCAGATCATCCAACCCTTCAAATAAATCAATCACATTCCCTGCTTCATCCAAAGCCAAAGCATTGATCGTAAAATCGCGCCGCCTACTAGCCTCGCGTTCGTCCGTAGCCAAAGCGACACTAAAGCCCTTGTGCCCGACGCCAGTCTTGCTCTCGGTGCGCGGCAGCGAAACATCGAAATTTTTATATTTATATACAAAGTAGCTTTTGCCGACGCCCTGTGCGCCGAAGTCTTGCATAATTTGCTCGAAACGGTGCGGATTCACATCGTAAAGCTCCACATCCACATCAGCACTCGCCCGCCCCAAAAAATGATCGCGCACGCAGCCGCCCACCAGATAGATGCGTGAGCTAAATTTTTTAAGATAATCTAAAAGCGCGATGAAATCGTCATTTTGATAGATTTTCAAGTCGGTTTTCGATACTTGCAAGCAAAAATTCCATAAATTTTAAATTTAGCTCCACACGCGCGTTCAAATCGCCCTTCTCAAAAGCGTTCAGCCCCTCAAAAAGCACTAAAATTCGCTCTTTTATCGCGCTCAAAAACTCCGCTTCGCTTGAAATTTTAAAATCTGTATTTGCGAGATATTTTGATTTATCGCCCGCTTGTCTCGCAGCCCCAAGATGTCGCGCTGCTTCAGGATGGCACGTGGCGGAATTTTTAGCACCAGAAGAAGCAAAACCTCCCGCTTGCATATCCTGCGCGGTGGAATTGCGAAGCTGCGGCGTGGCGAGCTCATCACCTCGCACCCCAGGCATCGTAAAATTCTGTGACTGCGAAACGAAATTTTGCTGGCGCGTGGCAGCATTTCGGATCTCTAGTGCGGCGGAATTTTGAGCTTGAAGCGACGCTAAATCCTGCTTTTTAGAATGCGCCGTACCGAAATAATCGTCAGCTTCGTTTTCTTTGAAATCAGAGCCAGGCCCAAAATTGTCATTGCTTAGCTCCTTAAAATGCGCGCCTAAAATACGAGGCGTCAAATCTTGCTTACTTTGGGAGTCGTCATCCGTAGAATTTAGCGCTAATTCAAAATCTTTACTTTCGGCAGAGCTTTGCGCTATGCTTGCGTCCCTGCTTTGCGGCGAAGCAAACCCATTCATATCGCTGCCTAAACTATCGTAAATTTCGCCTGCGATGCCCGATAAATCACGAAAGCTTTCGTCAAATTTCGCGGCGGAGCTTTTTAAAATTCCATCGTTTGCAAAGGTTGAATTTGCGGAATCTTTGCTACTTGCAGAAGTGGAATTTATAAAATTTTCTCCATTTAAAGAGACGGAGGCCACGGAATTTTCACTGCTTGTAAGATCAAAATTTTTAAAATTCTCCTCGCTGGAAAAAGTAAAATTTTCATCTTTTACGGCAGATTTTTTTAAAGTAGCGTCCGCTGCAAATTCCGTGCTGCTATACGTAGAGCTCTTACTCGCCATGGAATTTGAATGATCGAAGGCGGAATTTAAAGCGTCCGATGAGACAAAGCGCGAAGTGAAATTTTTGGTATCCAAGGAAGTAAAATTTTGCGCGTTTGATGAAGCGATATTCGGTGCAGATGTAGAATTTAAGGCATCAGGTGCAATGGGATCTGGCGCAAAAGAAGTGGGGCTTAAAGCATCCTGCGAAGCCTGCGCCTCTGCCTCAGCGCTGTTTGCATTTGCAGCCCTCTCTTGCTGCGCCGCCAAATCTTGCATGCGCTTTTGTGCTTTCATCTCATTTACTGCTTCGATGATATCTTCCATTTCATTTTCATACATCAATTAGCCACCTCTTAAATTCCGCTTGTTTGCTCGCATCGACGCTTAAAAAGCGCTCCAGCATCGCCATATTGACGCCAGAGCTTACTCGATGATTCAAATTTAGCCGCGCAAAAAGCACAGCCGCATCGCCATCTTGCGGATTATCGCGTAAAATACCGCGACAAATCCGCATTGCGCCGTAGATATCGCCTTTTTTCTCAAGCTCCATAGCGTATGCTAGCGCACCATTCAAAGCTAGCTCCTAAGCCTTACTTGCGTAATCTGCGATGATCGAGCCGATCTCTGCGGTCGAGCAAATTTCTTTGGCGTCGTACTGCGCGATATCCTTGGTGCGGTATCCGTCGCGAAGCACGGCGCGTACGGCAAGCTCGATCGCCGCTGCCGCTTCATTCTCGACGAATGCGTATTTTAGCATCATCGCAGCGCTTAAGATCGTAGCGATCGGCCCTGCCCCGCGATGTCGGGCGCGCTGCCGTGGATCGGCTCGTAGATGCCTACCTTACCGCCGATACTCGCACTCGGAAGCAATCCGATCGAGCCGCAGATCATGCTCGCCTCATCGCTTAAAATATCGCCGAACAAATTCTCCGTCAAAATCACGTCGAACTGCGCAGGCGCCCGCACGAGCTGCATCGCGGCGTTATCTACGTACATAAACTCCAAATTTATCCCCTCGTAATTTCCCACTAGCTCGCTTACGACCTCGCGCCACAGCTGGCTTGTTTCAAGCACGTTGGCCTTATCCACGAGCGTTATCTTTTTGTTTCGCAAAAGCGCAGCCTCAAACGCGACCTTAGCCACGCGCTCGATCTCGGCGGCGTTGTAGCGCATCGTATTTAGCGCATCCTTTTCGTTTTTAACGCGCGGCTGCCCGAAATAAATCCCGCCCGTAAGCTCGCGCACCACCATTATATCGACGCCTTTGATGATCTCCGGCTTTAGCGTCGAAGCGTTTATCAGCTCATCAAAAATCATCGCAGGGCGCAGGTTTGCAAACGCCCCAAGCTCTTTGCGGATTTTAAGCAGCCCGCTTTCAGGTCGCAGTTCACGCGGCAAGCCATCCCATTTCGCGCCGCCGATCGCACCGAAAAGCACTGCATCGCTTGATTTAGCGGCATTTAGCGTTTCATCCGGAAGCGGAACGCCCATAATGTCGATTGCGGAGCCGCCCATTAAACGGTAGTCAAAATTTAGCTCGAAATTAAATTTATGGCTTACGGCATCAAGCACCTTGATCGCCTCTTCGATGATCTCAGGGCCGATTCCGTCGCCTTTTATCACGCATACGTCGTATTTTTTCATCCAAATTCCTTACAAGTTTATCTTTGTTTTTGCGTAATTTATCGCTCCGCCCGCGTCGAGTAGCTTTTGCATAAACTCCGGTATCGCGCCGAATTTATACTCAGTTTTTTGAGTTAAATTTTTAATTACGCCGCCCTTTAGATCGATGCTAAGCTCGTCGCCCTGCGCGATCTTATCCGTCTCGTCGCATTCGAGGATCAAAAAGCCCGTGTTGAAGCTGTTTCGATAAAAAATCCTAGCGAAGTTTTTTGCGATCACGCATGAAATTCCGGCGGCTTTAAGCGCCATCGGAGCGTGCTCACGAGAGCTGCCGCAGCCGAAATTTTTCCCCGCTACGATGATGTCGCCGCGAGCTATTTTGGACGAAAAATCCCTGTCCGCATCCTCCATGATATGCGTAGCAAGCACCGCCGCATCGGAAGTGTTTAAGTAGCGCGCCGCGATAATAATGTCGGTGTCGATATCATCGCCGAATTTCCATACTTTTGCCATATTTCCGCCTTAAATTTTAAAATAGATGCACGATTTTACCGACAAATTTATTAAAATCCGCTCAATCGCTCCGATACGAGGGCGAAATTCCTCGCTTGAAATTTGGGGCTAAATTTAAGCGCGAGAGCGCAAAGATAGGAAGTGCGGAGGCGTTAAATTTAAAAGCGGCGGCGTAAGGGGCGGAATTTCGGCGCGCTAATTTTCGTCTTGCAAGCACGAAATTTTAGCGGGCGATCTTAAATTTAGCTAAAAATATAACCTAAATTTTAAAATTTAGCCTAATCTCTAGAATTTAAAAAATCATTAAATTTAGATGATTTGCGCCGTATATAAGCAAAAATAAAGAGCGTTTCGGTATAATCTAATTTCTCAAAACCAAAATACACAACGACACAAGGAGATTTTATGGCGAGCCCAAAAGACGCCTTAAGCCCCATCGAGCAATTTTTCGACGAAAATCAAAAAAGCTACATCACCTACGAAAGACTGATAAAATTTTTCGACAAAGCCCCCACCGCGACGGCTGTTAAGAAGGTCGAAGCGCTTACGAAAAAATTCGACGTTGAGCTAATCTCCGCCGCGGAAATCTCCAAAATCAAAAATTTAGAAGACGCGAAACTCAAAGAAGCGACGCAAAAAAGGCTGCTGGACGAGGGCTGGGACGAGGAGTTTGACCTATCCAGCGACGTCGAGCTTTTGGAGTGGAGCCGCTCTGACAGCCCGGTACGAATGTACCTGCGCGAAATGGGACAGATCCCGCTGCTGACCAAAGAAGAGGAGATCGAGATCAGCAAAAAAATCGAGCTCGGCGAGGACATCATCATCGACGCGTTTTGCTCGGTGCCGTACTTAATAGACTTCATTTTAGACTATAAAGAGCCGCTCATCAACCGCGAACGCCGCGTCAAGGAGCTTTTCAAGAGCTTTGACGACAGCGACGAAGAGGGTGAAGAGGAGGACGAAGAGGAACTATCGGAGGAGGATTACGACGACGAGGAGGATGAGGAGAGCGCGGACGAGGCGAAGCAAAAGCGCTCTAGAAAGAACGATAAGCGCGCCCTAAAGGTCATCGAAAGCTTCAAGGCTCTTGAAAAAGCCAAAAAGGATTGGATGAAATTTGCCGAGAAAAATGCCGAAGCGATTAAGCAGAGCAAGGGAATTTTATCGAAGCTAAACCTGGCGTTTAAAAAGAAAATTTTAAAAGAAAAGCTCATGGATCTGGGTCCAACTAGCAAGCTCATCACCGAGATCGTAAAATCGATGGAGACCGCGCTAAAAAGCGACGAAGGCTTCGAAAAAGAGCTCAAGCGCCTGGAATACAAGCTGCCGATGTTTAGCGCCGAACTGCGCGAAAATCACAAAAAAATCCTAAAAGATATCACGAAGCTCAGCAAGGACGACATCATCGCGCGCGTGCCGGAAGCTACGATGGTCTCGACCTATGTCGATATAAAAAAGCTCTTTTTGACAAAAGAGGCGAGCAAAAAAAGCTTCAACCTAGAGCCCGAGCGGCTGAAAGAAATTTTAGAGCAGATTAAGCGCGGCAAGCGCATCAGCGACAATGCAAAAGCGCGTATGGCGAAGTCCAACCTGCGCCTGGTAGTCTCCATCGCCAAGCGCTACACCAACCGCGGGCTGCCGTTTTTAGACCTCATCCAGGAGGGCAACATCGGGCTTATGAAGGCGGTGGATAAATTTGAATACAAACGCGGCTATAAATTTTCGACATACGCGACGTGGTGGATCCGCCAGGCGATCAGCCGCGCCATCGCCGATCAAGCGCGCACGATCCGCATCCCGATCCATATGATCGAGACGATAAATCGAATTAATAAAATCACGCGCAAATATATGCAAGAAGGCGGCAAGGAGCCCGATATCAACGTCATCGCGCAAGAGGTGGGCCTTAGCGTCGATAAGGTAAAGCAGGTCATCAAAATCACAAAGGAGCCGATCAGCCTAGAAGCGCCGATCGGAAATGAGGATGACGGTAAATTCGGCGATTTCGTCGAAGACAAAAGCTCGGTTTCGCCGATCGAACAAATTTTAAAATCCGATCTCAAAGAGCAGATCGACGATATCTTAGAACAGCTCAACGACCGCGAGCGAACGGTTATCCGCATGCGATTCGGGCTGCTTGACGACGAGAGCGACCGCACGCTTGAAGAGATAGGCAAGGAGCTCAACATCACTCGCGAGCGCGTCCGCCAGATCGAAAGCTCGGCGATCAAAAAGCTAAAACACCCAAAGATCGGCCGCAAACTCAAAACCTATATCGAGAGCTAAAACAAAACGCCGATATAATTATTCTTTTTACTCTTTGAACGCCCGGCAAATTTAAAATCCATTAGACAGCCGGGCTTTGACATCGGTATGATTGATCCTGACGCACGACAAAAATTTAAATCCGCTAAGATCCAAGCCGGGGCTGTCAATAGTGTATTTTTAGTCTAAATTTATCAAATAGGACGCAAATCAAGGCACAGTAAAATCCAGCAGTACTTAAAACCTCGATTTTTATGGGCTTAAGGTTTGAAGTTCGTAAGTTTCAAACTCCAGCGGAGAGAATTTACACTCCGAGGCAGCCAAAATTTCCTTGCAGATTTGCGGTTTCAAACTCCAGTGGAGGAAATTTACACGATAAAATCCAAATTGACCTATCGCTTGATGCGATGTTTCAAACTCCAACGGAGAAAATTTCCACTCAGAATGGAAGACGTGAAATTTACGAGGTAGTAGTTTCAAACTCCAACGGAGAAAATTTACACCAAAACCTTTTTTAAAATCCGCGTCGTTTGCAAATGCGTTTCAAACTCCAGCGGAGTAGATTTACACGAAGCTAAAAGATGTTTTCTGTGCGTGGCTAGATATGTTTCAAACTCCAGCGGAGGAAGTTTACACATGGCTAAGGGATATTAAGGCGATATTCTTTGAAGTTTCAAACTCCAGTGGAGGAAATTTACACGGATGTATGATAACTCAATGAAAAAGATTGGCGGACGTTTCAAACTCCATCGGAGTAAATTTACACAGCTCTAGAAATTCTATTTTTACAGGCTATGAATACTTGAAGTTTATATTCTTACCCCTTAAATTTAGATAAGCGACAAAGGCGGTTTAAAATAAAACACCGTATTTGTAGTGTTTTGCAAATCTCAGCCAAAGCTTTATCCGCACAATTTTCAAAATTCCGACTAAAACTAGGTAGCGCGATTTAACGGCGCAAAAGTCGTTGCCGTTTTGCCGCGCTGTCATTCCGCCTCGCATCATCTGGCTGGCTTACTGCGCGCCGACGAACCGGCATCGCGGCACCGGCAAGTTTTGACACACACTCAATTGCATCCCGCCGCCGCACTGCCGTACCTGCAATTGCAGCACCCATAAATTTACCGCATTGCTGCGCTGAAAACCGCAACACTCTTAAATTTACTGCTCCGCCGTGCCGTCCCACTCTTAAAATTACCTTTTGTAGCCAAGGGTGCGCTGGATAACACGACGTCGGTATTTTTGTTTTTCTCTAAATTTACCTTCCGTAGGGCCGCCAAATTTAACCGTGCCGCAAGCTGCGCTTTCTAAGGTAGCTATAAATCCAAGCTCCGAGCAATAAAATCGCCGCGAGGCAATACATATAAAAGGCCGCGCCGTTTTCATACTCCACGTCCTGCGCGCTAAAGATCAGCTGCGACATCTCGGGGTTTCGCGCCGCCTCGTCCGCGATCTGCGCCATCACCTCATCATCATGCACGTCTAGCGTGATCTTTCGCAAATCGATGAAATTCGTCCGCTTATCCAGATGCCTGCCGCTGCGGCCCGTGACGTAAACGCTATGCGAGTAGAAATTTAGATAGTAAAATCCCGCGTCGTCTTTCAAAAGCCTTTCCGAGATCTGCCGCACGGCGCCTTTAAACGGATTGTCGCCCGCCCTTTTTAGCGCGCTTAGCCGGCTGGCATCTGCGCCAAATTTATAATACACGTACCAAAGCGCGTCCTTGAGCCGACCTTCGGTACCGCTGCCGCGCGGGCGATTTAAAATTTTATCCTTGCTTAGATAAAATATGCCGTTTTTGCTCGCAAACAGCATGTATTCCTGATGCCCACTCTGAAAATTTAGCGGCGTATAGGGCTCGTTTGTGGGGTCAAACCTCTCGCCGTTCATCAGCACCGCGCCCGTAGCTGGATCAAAAAGAAACTCTATGCCCGAGTTTGGCTCCACGAGATACATCTGCTCACTAGGCGTGAAATTTAGCCTCTCGCCGTCCGCATAGACGCTGCGTCCGTCGCTTAGCCACCGATCGACCGGGCGAAAGTGCGCGGGCGAGCCGGGGCCGTCTTCGTGTATGATTTTTAGCCTTATCTGTTTTAGATTTTTTGCATCCGCACCCGCTAAAATTTTACCCTCGTAAAATACCCGCTCGCCGTCGGCGTCGCCATCGATCCCAGCCTCGTGACCGCCTTCCCCAT
>NZ_CALKTL010000056.1 GCF_937997405.1 uncultured Campylobacter sp.
TACGCTACAAATTTAAGATTATGAGCCAAAGTTAGAATTTAAAATTAAATTAGATGATACCAAAGAGGCAGAAAGATGGAAAAATTTTTATAAAGCAGAATTCGGTAGCATCCTCTGAAACTGCAAAACAAAGAATATCGGCGTGGTCGTCATAAAAAGGAAAAATCATCTAAATTTAATGGATACTACCGCCTTTGCCACATAAAACATAATAATTAAATGCCTCCGCCAATTATTTTTTAAAATTTTTAAAAAATTTCTTCAAAAGCGCCTTATAAAAGATCGCGAATTTCGATTCTTTTTTCTCATAAATCACGCGAAAGACGCCCTGCAGATCCAGCTTTTCTTGCAAAGTAATGTTTTGCACTCTACTCTCCTATAAGTTTTTTTATCTTATGCAGCACAAACGCAGCGTCGTCGCTATCGAGCTCGCACAACATCTGGCATATCGCGGTCGCGGCTTGCGGCTTGGTCGTGCCCAAGCGCCAGTCCTGATACGTCCGCATCGACACGCCTAACCTCTGCGCCATCGCGGCGTGCGAGATCTTTTTGCCGTTGTTTTTGGCTTCGACGGCATTGTGCAAAATGTTGAATATATCGCTCGTTTCTAACATATGAAAATTATACAAATTTATTCGTTAATTATACATAAAATCGTATAAAATGAATAAAAGTCGTGTTATTCATAAGTAAAAATATCAAAACACTTCGTTTATCCGTGTGAATTATACAGAATACTGCATAAAATAAACATAAAATTTTATAAAATTTTGCATATTATGCCGTAAAGATGAACCGGCCCACGTAAACAGGCATCTTATAGAACGGCACATTAAATTTTAAACCGGGATAGAATGAAATTTTAATATCGAAGCTTTTGGGACTTGTTTTTTTTGATCGGTTCTGGCAGCAATTACAAACAAGATGTAATTTTACCCTATGCCGAGCCATATCTGCCAGTACAAAGAGCGTTTCAACTCCTAGTGGAATAGAATTCTACGGAAAGGCGGTGAATGCGGGATATGTGAATTTCGCATTTCAATTCCCGTTGGGAATTGAAACTATGGGCGACAGCCGCAGAGAAAAGCAAGCGACGAGGTAGAATTCTATTCCACTAGGAATTGAAACGTGATATACTTCATCACGTAGCCCGTGGCGTTGTGTAGAATTCCATCCCATTAGATAGAATTTCAAAGAATCTTGAGGTGCACAATCATAGAATTTAATGCGTTTCTATATATTAGGACATAAATTCCTAATGAGCAATTCCCAGCAAGCCTCCCTAGCAAGTAATCTTCATTGGCAAGATTTAACCCTTTTTCTTATCCTTCTTGTTCTTGCGGGAGGGGCTTTCCAGCTTGCGCCAAGCCTCGCTTTTTTGGCTATCCTCCATTAGCACTATCTCCCTGGCGCCGTTTCGCACGAGGTTTGGATCCACCGCAAGCTCCTTTGCATCGATCTTTTCTGGATAGTCTATGCGTGAGAGGATGCAGCGGAAGGCGTTTAGCCGCGCGATCTTTTTGTCGTTGCTGTCTAGGATCGTCCACGGCGCAAACTCGGTATTTGAAGCGAGCAGCATCGAGTATTTTGCGAGCGTGTATTGATTCCACAGCTCCTGTGATCTCGCATCCACCGGCGAAAGCTTGTATTGCTTCAGCGGATCGGTACGGCGCGATTCAAAGCGCCTTTTTTGCTCCTCTTTGGAGACTGAGAAGTAAAATTTAAACAAAATTATCCCCGCACTTACCAAAAGCTCCTCAAATTTAGGCACTTGGCGCAGGAAATCTTTGTGCTCGGCGTGCGTGCAAAAGCCCATCACGGGCTCGACCATCGCGCGGTTATACCAGCTGCGGTCAAAGATCGTGATCTCGCCGCCGCTGGGTAGGTGCGCGACGTAGCGCTGGAAATACCACTGCGTCTTTTCGACATTGCTCGGCTTTTCGAGCGCTACGATGCGGCATCCGCGCGGGTTTAGGTGCTCGGTTAAACGCTTGATCGTGCCGCCTTTGCCCGCCGCGTCGCGCCCCTCCATCAAAATCAAAATTTTTAGCCCCTTCTCTTTTACGAATTTTTGCAGCTTCAAAAGCTCAATCTGGTATCTTTCAAGCAGCGTCTCGTAGTCTTTGAACGAGATTTTTTCGTACTTTGAACTTTTAAATTCTATCTCTTTCAGCGCTATTTCACCCGTTTCGGTTTTGATCTCTTTGCTCATATTGCCTCCTAAAATTTTAAGGAATTTTACAAAAAAGTTCTTTATATTACACTATAAATTCATACTTATTACGTTAGAATGTAGGAAAAAATTTCAAAGGATAAAATTTGATAAGATCACTGATTTTGGCAGCGTTTTTTCTTTTAGGCTTGGGCGCCGAGCCCCTGAAACCCTCCGATGCGTTCAAGCTTAACGTGGCGGCGCAAAGCGATAGCGTAACGCTAAGCTTTGATATCGCGGACGGGGTCTATCTCTATCAAAACGAGATAAAAATTTTCATTGGCGGCGCGGAGGTGACGAATTTAATAAATCTGCCCGCCGCGACCGAATACAAGGATTATAAAATTTATGAGGGCAAATTTAGCATCGCCGTGCCTTTAGGCCTCGTGCTTGCAAACACCGCAGACAGCGATGATTTCGTGCTTAACGGCGATTTTTTGGGCTGCACGAAATCGGGCTTTTGCTATCAGCCGCAGCAGTTCGGCTTTAACTTCAAGCGCGTGGTGGAGGGCTATGAGATCAGCAAAATTTCAAACTCCGAGCTGAAAAAATACCGAAGCGGCGCAAATTTCGCGCATATTTCTGACACGTACAGCGCACAGAGCGGGAATTTAAATTTTGAAAGCAATACCGCAGCTTCGGGCGCAGAGGCAAATTCTGAGGCAAACTCGCACGCGACGGGAAATTCCGCGGCGAGCTCGGCGGAAAGCGCTGCGGTAAATTCCGACGAAACCTCCGCGCAAAAAACTTCTCGCGGCGCAAATTCCATCTCCGAGCAGGATAAAATTTTAAATGTTCTCGGCGGCAAGAGCTTCATCGCGGCGATCGCGCTGTTTTTCGGCTACGGCGTGCTGCTCTCGCTAAGCCCTTGCGTCTATCCGCTCATCCCGATCCTCTCGTCGATCATCGTAGCGAAAACTTCCTCGAAGCCGAGCGCAAAAAAAAGCCTCGCCGTAAGCCTCGCGTATATTTTCGGGATGGCGAGCTCGTATGCGATTTTAGGAGCTTTCGTGGCGGTTTTTGGGCAAAATTTACAGGGCCTGCTGCAAACTCCGCCCGCGCTGATCCTAACCTCGCTCATATTCGCCGCGCTCGCGCTTTCGATGTTCGGATTTTACGAGATCCGCCTGCCTGCGCGCTTTCAAAGCTTCTTAAATAGCAAAAGCGAAAAGAGCGGCGGTCTGATCGGAGTTTTTTCGATGGGGCTCATCTCGGCGCTCGTCGTATCGCCGTGCATCTCCGCTCCGCTTGCGGGCGCGCTCGTTTATATCGCGGGCAGCGGCGACGTCCTGCTGGGCGCGGCGGCTCTTTTTGCGCTGGGGCTCGGAAGCGGCGCGCTACTGCTTGTGGTGGGGCTTGGCGGCGCGCTACCGAGACCGGGAGCTTGGATGGAGGCGGTGCCTAAAATTTTCGGCTTTTTGCTGCTTTTTACGGCGGTGTGGATTTCGCGCACGCTCATCGGCGAAAATTTAAGCCTGCTGATTTATGCAGTTTTAGGCGCAATCTTCGCAGGATTTTTGGGGCTGTTTGACGGCGCTGCGGGCGGTATCAAGCGCGCTTTAGCCCTCATAATCGCTCTATATTCGGCGCTGCTGCTCGCGGGCTTTGCCAGCGGTGCGAAAGATTTTTCCAGACCGCTTGAAAATTTGATTCCGCAAAACGCGAAATATTCTAGCGGCGGCTTGGGCGGCGAGAATTTGCAAGCTGGCGAAATTTCTCGCGCTAAAAATTTAAGCGGCGCGCATTTTTCGTTTGTGCGCGATCTGGCGCAACTGCAGGGCGAAATAGAAAATTCCAAAAAGCCCGTGATAGTGGATTTTTGGGCTAGCTGGTGCAAAAATTGCGAGCAGAGCGAGCGGGCGTTTGCAGACCCTGCGCTTGCCGGCGCTCTTGATAAATTTAGCCTCTTAAAGATCGATCTTAGCGAGGATAGCGAGCAAAACAGAGCGATAAAAGCGCATTTCAACGTATTCGGCCCGCCTACGATTCTGTTTTTTAAAGAGGGCGCCGAGATTGCGAACCTGCGCCAGATCGGCAGCGTAAATTCCGAAAAGCTGGCCGAAATTTTAACCGAAATTTAGTGAAATTTAGATAGATTTCAAACAAAATTTAGTTTTAAGGATTGCGCGATGATAAGCAAAAATAGGGCTACGAAAGAGACCAAAATCGAGCTTGAGCTGGAGCTTTACGGGCGCGGCGCGGTGCAGATACAAACGGGCATCGGTTTTTTCGATCATATGCTTAGTGCATTTGCCAAGCACGCGTGGATCGATCTGAGCTTGCGCTGCGAGGGCGATTTGCAGGTCGATTTTCACCACAGCGTCGAGGACTGCGGCATCGTGCTGGGAAGCGCGATAAAAGAGGCGATCTATCCCGCGCAAAACATCGAGCGCTTCGGCGATAGCGTCGTCGTGATGGACGAGGCGGCGGTTTCTGCTGCGCTTGATTTTTCCAACCGCGCGTTTTTGGTATTTGACTGCCCGAGCCTGAAGCGCGGTAAGATCGGCGAATTCGACGCCGAGCTCGTGGAGGAATTTTTCCGCGCTCTGGCTTTCAATGCAAATTTAACGCTGCATTTAAGCCAGATCCGCGGCGAAAATCTACATCACGTCGCAGAGGCCGCGTTTAAGGCGTTTGCCGTCGCATTTCGCCGCGCGATAAGTATCAACGAGCGCGCTGGCGTGCCTAGCACCAAGGGCGTTTTATAACGGCAAATGCGCGCTAAATTTAGCAAAATTAGCAATTCGCGGTTTTGAAATTTTATCGGCGTTTGAAATTTTACTCTCGCCGCTGCTTGAAATTTGCAAAATTTAGCCATTGCTCGGGCAAAGCGCGCCGCTTTATTAAGATCGCTTGCTCTAGGCGCATTTGCGCTTGCGCTCTTGCTTGACGGGCGCGTAAATTTAATCGGCGCGCTAAAATGCCGCTTTGTAGATTAAAATTTAAAGGTAAAGAATGAATATTTTCGGATCGCTTATGGAGATTTCAAATGTTCTCTTTTTGATCTGCTTTGTTTGGCTTGTCGCGTGTTTGATTAAATTTATCAGATCAAAAGACGAGCCGGAGCGCCATAAAAGAGATAAAAAATTTCTAATTATTTCGGCGGTTGCGTTTGCATGCGCTTTTGCTCCACTCATATATTCTCAGTGGCTATTCGATCCTTTTTCTATACTTATCTTGGTTTTTACCGGGCTACCGGTAATTTCGTTCATTTGGCTAATTGTAAGTTTAGTAAAATTTATTAGATCTGCTAAAAGCACGGCTGAGCGCCGTAGAAGAATTAGAAATTTGCTGATTCTCTCTGCATTTTCGTTCATAACTTTTTTAGCTGTCCTAATGGGCTTTTTATGGCTGCTTAATAGCGCGCTTGCGCATATGTGAGGCATAAATGAGCGATGAAATTTTTCAAAAAACGATCGCTGTAATATTTACGGCTTGGGCGATTAGCGTTTGCGCGTTAGTCGCAGCGGCGCTGTATCTGCATAGCAAATGCTCGATCATCTCCTATATCGCAAACGGAAACTAAGATGAAACGCCTATCTATCGCCATTTTTCTGGTGTTTATCTTGGCGGCTTTCGATTTTGCGTTTTACAGCCTCGTCGTGAAGCGATACGTCAATCAAAGCAGCGCCGAGATGCAGGCCAAATCGATCGAGCTGCATAAATTTCTGCCGTTTGAGCAGGGCTCGCAGATCGTGCGCGCCAGCTCCGGCTTAAAACTTAGCGGCGATCTGCCGATAATCGACGGCGCAGCCGCGCTATATCCGGTATTTTCGGCGTTCGTCGCGGCGAGCTATCCGAAGGAAAGCGTGGAATTTGACGGGCAAAATTTCACGAATGTTAGCAAGCTTAAATTTAGCAATACCCGCGGCGCGTACAAGGCCATAAGCGACGGCGAGGCGGATCTCATTTTCGTCGCCGCCCCTTCGAAGCAGCAGCTTGATTATGCGCAGGAAAAGGGCGTGCGCTTGCGCTTCGTGCCGATCGGGCTGGAGGCGTTCGTCTTTATCATAAATGCGAATAACAAAGTATCTAATTTAACCGTGGATCAGGTGCGAGGAATTTATTCGGGGCAATATAGCAACTGGTCGCAGCTCGGCGGCGAGCGCATGCGCATAGATGCCGTGCAGCGAAACGCAGGCAGCGGCAGCCAGAGCGCGTTTTTAAAATTTATGGGTGAAACGCAGCCTAAGCGCAAGATCACGGGCTTTTTCGGTAGCGCGATCGGCTTTTCGTTTCGCTACTACGTCGAGGGGATCGTGCAAAACGGCGGCGTGAAGATGCTTAGCCTAAACGGCGCGTATCCGAATAAAGAAAATATCGCTAGCCGCAAATACCCGCTCGTAGCCGAAATTTACGCGGTTTACGACGAAAATAACAAAAACGAAAATATCCGCATCTTGATAGATTGGATCCTTTCGCCGCAGGGGCAAAGCATCATCGAAAATAGCGGCTACGTGCCGATTAAAGGCTAAGATCGCAGCTTAAATTTATACGGCGTTTGCCAAAAATTCAGCCAAATTTCGTTAAAATCACAAAATTTCAAAAAACGGAAAACGAAGTGATAAAGATCATATTTTTAGACGTAGACGGCTGTCTTAGCGACGGCGGGCTGTACCATTCAAACGGCGGCGAAGAGATGAAAAAATTTAACGTAAAAGACGGGTTTGGCATCCAGGAGTGGCAGCGGCTGGGGCTAAAGGTCGCGATCATCACCGGCAAAAGCTCGCAAATCGTCGCAAACCGCGCGCGCGAGCTGAAGATCGATACGCTCTTTCAAGGCGAAAAAGACAAGCTCTCAAGGGCGGAGCAAATTTTAAAAAATTTTAACCTAAGCTTCGATGAGGCCGCCGCGATCGGCGATGATATAAACGACGCGAAGCTTTTAAATGCGGTCGCGATCAGCTTCAAGCCCGCCGATGCGCTAAGCTCGCTAAAAGCGGACGTCGCGCTAAGCAAAAACGGCGGCTGCGGCGCGGTGCGCGAGATGATCGAAATACTCGTCGATAAAAACGGCATGCGCGAAGAGTGGAATAGCAAATGGCTGTAGTTTCGCAAGCGCGCGCGATGGGCAAAATTTCGCGCAGATCAAAAGGGGCCGAGCGATGGTGATAAAAATTTTCTACGTCGCGATTGCGATCTTTTGCGTCGCGATGGTGTTTTTAAGCGTACAGACGCCGTATTTTAGCGATATGTTTAGGCAGGATCTAAGCATTGCGAATATGGAGATGAAAAAGATCGTCGATTATCAGATCGGCGAGCGCGTGGATGCTAAATTTACCGCGGACGGCGGCACTCGCTATAAGGATCGCGACGAGTTTAAAAATTTCAAAGCCGAGGAGATTAGCGCGGATATGAATCACACTTTGGTTTCAAAGACTGCGACGCGTGCCGGCGAGCTGATAAAATTTACCGGCGACGCGCATTATATCAACACGGACGGCTTTGATTATACGGCGCAAGAGATCATCTACGATACGAGTAGCAAGATCATCCGCTCCGACGTGCCGTACGTGCTGCGTCAAGGCGAAAATAACATCACGGGCGCAAGCATAAGCTACAACACCAAAACCAAACAAACAAACTCAAAAGGAATCCACGCATGGTATTTAATAAAAGACCAAAACTCCACAAACTAATACTCGTAGCCGCGCTAATTACTAGCTTTGGCGCGCCTAATCTTAGCGCCGCGCAGGAGCAGGTCGAGGTCACGGCGGATAATTTTTTCGCCGACGAGATCAAGCAGATCAGCGTCCTAACCGGCAACGTCCGCATCAAAAAGGGCGCTTACGATACGCTAAATTCCGACAAAGTGACGATCTACTTCGACGCCAAGCGCCAGCCTACCAAATATGTCGCGACGGGAAATGCAAATTTTAAAATTTTACTCAATCAGAAGCATTACGACGGCAAGGGCGGCGTGCTGACCTACGATCCGACTATCGAGGCTTACACGCTCGAAAACAACGCCTATCTGCACGAGGCCGAGACCAAAAAGGAGGTTTACGGCGATAAGATCATCGTAAATCGCCAAAAGGGCACCTACGAAGTAAAAAGCGGCGGCGGCGAGAAAAAGCCCGTGCGTCTGATCTTTCAGGTCGAAGATCAAAACAAATGATCTATCCTAGCAGCGCGCAGTTTATCACCTCCGCCGCAAATATCGCAGGTGCGCCCGAGTTTGCGATGAGCGAAGTGGCGTTTTTGGGGCGCTCCAACGTCGGCAAAAGCAGCCTGATAAACGCGCTTACCGGGCGCAAAAATCTAGCCAAATCAAGCTCGACGCCGGGCAAAACGCAGCTGATAAATTTTTTCGAGGTTAAATTTAAACAAAAGCTCGCCGCAGACTCGGACGGCTCGCAAAATGAAATGTCACCCGATCTAGCGAGCAAAGAGGCTTTAAGCTCGGCTGCAAATTGCGTGCGAGATTTTGCAGACGCTGCGGCGTCTGAGCGAAATTTAAAGCAGGATGATATTTTAAATTTAAAAAGCGTTTCGGCGGATTTTGGATCGGATCGCGAGGTGGATCTTGCGGCAGGTCTCGCGTCAAATTCCGTGCAAAGTTCTGAGTCAAATTCGACAGACAAATCCGCGCTAAATTTATCGGGCAACCCCGCTTTTTCGGATCTTGCAAGCTTGGGAGAAAATATCTCTTTGATCTTCGTGGATCTGCCCGGGTTCGGGTATGCTAAGGTTTGCAAAAAACTGCATTATATCTGGCAAAAAAATCTCGACGAGTTCATCAAAGAGCGCCTAAATATCAAGCTTTTCGTCCATCTCATCGACGCGAGGCAGTTTGATCTTACGATAGATAAAAATTTGCAAAACTATCTCGCTAGTTTTCTGCGCGGAGATCAAAAGGTCGTGAGGCTCTATACCAAAGCCGACAAGCTCAATCAAAGCGAGCGCGCAAAGCTTTTGAGGCACGATCCGCAGGCGGTTTTGGTCTCTACGCTAAAGGGTAGCGGGCTTGCAAAAGCGCGCGAGATCATTGTGTGCGGGGCGTTTGGATTATGAAATTTCTAAATTTAAATACTCAAAATTTCGTGGCGCAGAATTTCAAAATAATTAAATTTAGCGTATATAAAATGCACCGCGAAAATTGCGCGAAGATTAGGGAAAATTTTAGATGATACGGCTAAAAAAAGCGCGCCTTTGCGACATTTCGCGTATGCAGGAGCTCGTAAAAGAGGAGGTGCAAAACGGCGTGATCTTGCCGCTTGAAAGCGATGAGATAGCTGCCAATATCCGCTCATACGTGCTGGCGTTCGGCTGCGATTTTAAGGCGGATACGAGTTTTGATTCCAAGGAAAATTTGAGTTTCGATTCTAAAGAAAATTCCGATTCAAATTTAGCGCGCAATGCCGATTTAAATTTAATCCAAAGCTCCGCCGCAAATTTTGCTAAAAATTCTACTGAAAATTCCGCCGAAAATGCCGCGGATAATTTTGCGCCGCAACTAGCTACGCCACAAAGCGCAGCACAGGCCGTATCCGAGGTAGGCTGCGCGCAAGCGGGCAAAGAGCAAATTTTACGGAGCGAATATTCACAAAGCGCGGGCGTTTTTAAGAATGACCTTTCGCGGCTTTGCGAATCACAGTCCGCAAAAGATGCGGAAATTTTGACGGGCTTTGCTTCGCTTAAAATTTTTAACGCCGATCTTGCCGAGGTGCGCTCGCTCATCGTCGCTCCGCAGTTTCGCAGGCGCGGCATTGCCAGAGCTATCGTAAACGAACTGCTAGACGAAGCGAAATTTTACGGGCTAAAAAGCGTATTTACGCTCACCTATCAAAAAGAATTTTTCAAGCGCCTTGGTTTTACCGAAATCCCAAAGGACGAGCTGCCCGCGCAAAAAATTTGGGCCGATTGTATTAAATGCAAAAAGTTTCCGGTATGCAACGAAATCGCACTTATCTATACCTTATAGCGGATACGCTTTTTAGCGCAGGGGTTCTTTTCTACCTGCTTCTAAGTGCGGTGTATAGGGGGCTTCCGCCGCTGATTGGATTTTTTTTCACGGCGATGGTGGTTCAAAAATACGAAAACGACGTAAAATTTAAAAAGTTCGGCTTTACCTGGTTTTTCTCTATTTTTTATCTATTTTGCGCCGAGCAGATCCACGGATTTAACCTATTTAGCGTGGCTATCGCGTATTGTATATTTTATTTCGTGGTCTATGAAAACTCATTTAAATATATTAAATTTAGAAATTTTTTGATCTGCTTTTACGTGATGATTAGCTATGTTTTGGTCTTTGTGGTGAGCAACGCGATCTCTGCGATCAAAAAGAGCGAATATCTGCCCCTAAGCGGCGAGTATTTAAATTATATCGTGATTGAAATTTTGCTTGCTCTGCTCTTTTTTAAGGGGCGGTTGGTATGAGGCTGAAGTTCGTATTTGCTTTTGTGATACTATTTTTTAGCATGCTTTTGGTTAGAATTTATTATCTTTCGATCAAATCAAACGAATTCTACGAGCAGGTCGCCAAAAATAACGTCATCTCTACCGAATACATCCCGCCGGTGCGCGGTCAAATTTTAGACGCCAAAGGCCGCCCGCTCGCGATAAACAATCTCGGCTTTTCGCTATCCATCGCGCCGCATCTAAAAGACGCCACGCTACAAAGCGAGCTAAATAATATCTCGCGCTACTTCAAAGATCTCAACGTCACCGCGATGAGCAAGAGCTACAAGGACGCGAATTCCGCTTATAATCAAGACTTTATCGAAGTCGTGCCGTTTTTGGACTACAACACCACGATAGAGCATTTTGCAAGCCTAAGCCTGCACGAAAATATCAAAATTTCGCCCGCTTCGCAGCGCTTCTACCCTTACGGCGCGCTTGCTTCGCATATCATCGGCTACGTAGGTCGTGCCAATAAAAAGGATATCCAAAGCAACCCACTAAGTGCGCTTACCGGATACAACGGCAGAAGCGGCGTCGAGGGGTATTATAACGAGCTTTTGCAGGGCAGCAAGGGCGAGCGCAAGACGAAGGTTACGGCGCTAAATCAGGTCGTAGAGGAGATCTCGATGCAAGAGCCCAGCAGCAGCGAAATTTCGCTTACTATCGATCTTGAGCTGCAAAAATACCTCGAGGAAATTTTTAAAGACAAGGATGGCGTAGCGATAGTGATAGATCTGCGCGACGGCGCTATTATCGCGGCGGGCAGCTTCCCCGAGTACGATCTAAACACCTTCGTGGGCGGAATTTCACAGGCGCAGTGGGACGAGCTGATAAAAGATCCACGCCATCCTTTTACGAATAAGCTCGTAAACGGCCTCTATCCGCCCGGTTCGGTCATTAAGATGGCTGTAGGGATGAGCTTTTTAAACAGCGGTAAGATCAACGAGAACTGGAGCGTGTTTTGCAGTGGCGCGATAGAGCTAGGGGGGCGTAAATTTCGCTGCTGGAAGAGCTGGGGTCACGGCCGCGTGAGCTTAGTAGAGGCGATTAAAGGTAGCTGCGATGTGTATTTTTATGAAGGCTCGCTGCTAGTGGGGATCGACTATATGTCCGCGTATCTGCAGCGTCTGGGGTTTGGTAGCAAAACAGGCGTCGATTTGCCCAATGAATTTGTAGGCACGATGCCTAATAAAGCATGGAAAATGCAGAAATTTAAGCGCGCGTGGTATCAGGGCGAGACGGTCAATGCCTCGATCGGTCAAGGCGACGTGCTCGTCACCCCTATGCAGGTGGCGAAAAACACCGCGCAGATCGCCTCGGGCAAGGCTATCACGCCGCATTTTTTAAAAAGCATCGACGGCAAGCCGGTGGAATTTACCCCTACCGAGCTTTTCACACCGAAAGAAAAGGCGCAGCTGCCGCTAGTGCGGCGCGGGATGTATGAGGTCGGTAACAACCCGGACGGAGGCACCGCCTACAAGCTCATCCATACCGCAGTAGTGCCTCTAGCGGTCAAGACTGGCACCGCGCAGGTCGTGGGCATCTCGCAGACCGCCAAAAAGCGAATGAAAGAGGCTGATATGGACTACTTCCACCGCTCGCACGCCTGGATGACGAGCTTTGGGCCGTACGACAAGCCGCAATACGCCGTAACCGTGCTCGTAGAACACGGCGGCGGCGGCGGAAGCGCGGCAGGTCCCGTGATAATGCAAATCTACGAAAAACTCGTCCAGATGGGCTACATTGACGCCAACGCAACGACTAACAAAGATACCGCAAAGAAGACGAAGTAAAGCGGAATTTTAGAGTTTAGCAAGCCTTTGCTGCTTTAAATTTTAAAATTTAAAGCAGCAAAAGACCCTAAAATTGGGTAGGACAAAGTGATTTTAAATTTTAAATGCTCCATAAGAATAAGGCGGTAGAATACGCCAAAATATCTTTTTATAAAAATGGGGAAATTTATGCGAGATTACGACAAAGAGCCGATAGTTGTAAAAAATGACTATTTGTTAAAAAGCGAATTGGCTA
>NZ_CALKTL010000057.1 GCF_937997405.1 uncultured Campylobacter sp.
TTAATGGGTTTTTTTATAGGGCAGATTTTTGACACGTCTAGCGTCTGGGATGGCGACCCTCTAGAATGGCTGCAGAAAAAATTCGCATATTTCCTATTTTTGTGGATATTTTCCTGCGGGATTTGCGCGATACTTGCCGCAAAGTTAAAGGATTTTGGTAAGCTCACGGATTTTTTCGTAAATTTATTTTTGCCTACAGCAGCGGTTTGGATACTATCGCCATTTTTAGGGATGATGATTGTGGCGCTGATTGTTTCAGATTTGCATCTTGCCACGTTTTATTCCTCATTGCTTAGCGCATTAATATCTATCGTTCTTTTTATGATCGTCGTAAAGAGGTCTTAAAGCGGGTTTATCCGTCCAAGTCCTAGCGCGCGGAATTTTAAAATTTAGTGCAGAGCTTTTATCTACCGCTTATATCGCAGCTCGCGCGTTAAAAGGCGAGGGCGTTAAAATTTAAGGAAAAATTATGGAAAATATCTACATCATAGGCGACGTGCACGGCTGCTACAGATCGCTTTTGGCGTTAATAGAGCAGCTGCCGCATAAATTTGATAGTAAAATTTGCTTCGTGGGTGATCTGATCGACCGAGGCCCTGCGAGCGCGGATGTGGTTGAATTTGTGCGCACTCGCGGATATGACGCGGTGATGGGCAATCACGAAAAGCGCTTTGTGGGCAACGCAAAAACTGCCCTAAGATGCGCAAAGACGGGCAAATTTACGAGCTCAAACGATCCTTACGCATTTTTTAGCTTGGATGAAAGCTGGCTATTTAATAACGGCGGTGAGGCGACGCTAGCGTCGTATTATCGTCACGGAGGCGTGAAGCAATGCAAGGAGCATCTGCGGTTTGTCTCGCGGCTGCCGATTTACCTGGAGTATGATTTGTGTGATGAAAGCGGTCGCGCTCTCGTCGTATCGCACTCCGCAGTGGGTCGCGCGTGGGGGATTAGACACGATGCAGAGCGTGCGAAAAGCTTCGCCGCTCACGTGCTAAGCGGGCGCGGAGATGATAGCGCGAATGATGGAATTTTTAATGTCTACGGGCACACGCCGGTGAAAAAGCCCGTCATTACGGAATTTAGCGCAAATATCGATCTGGGCTGTGTTTATAAAAAGCACTGGGGCGAGAAGGCGAGGCTTTGCGCGCTGGAGTTTCCCTCAAAGAGAATTTTCACGCAGGAATGCATAGATTTTTGAGTTTGTGTCGGGATAGCGCGGATTAAAATTTAAATTTAAGCGGGCTGTTTGAATTACGCAGGCTATTTGAAGGCGAAATTTTAGAATTTAAAGGCGCGTTCTTAAAGCGTCCGTCGCGCAGTCAGGTCGCGCTGAAATTTTAAATAATATCCCTTAGCTTGCGCGCTTCATACATCCACGCCTCAAGCTCGTCCCAGCGCTCGCCCTCAATCATACCCGCGCAAAGATCAAGTTCGTTTTTAAAGGCCTCGATCGCGCCTAGTAGGTTCGTGCGGTTTTGCTTAAAAATATCGACCCACATCTGCGGCGAGCTCTTGGCAATACGGCTCATGCCCGAGAAGCTGCCGCCGGCTAAATTTATGATATTGCGGCGATTTTCCTCTTTTAGCACGCTGTTTACGAGCGAGTAGCTGATCGCATGCGGCAGGTGCGAGATGAGCGCCACGTGGTGATCGTGGCTTTTTGCGTCCATAAATACGATCTTCATCCCTGCAAATGAAAAAATTTCGACCGCTCGTTTGATATGCACTTCATCTGCGCCGTGATCGTCGCAGATGACGACTACTGCGCCGTTTAAAAGCTCTTTAAACGCCGCTTGCGGACCGGAGTTTTCGGTACCAGCCATCGGGTGGGCCGCGATGAAATTTCGTTTGATTTGCGGCGGGCAGCTTTGCAAAATTTTAAATTTAGTGCTTCCCAGATCGATGATCGTCGTCTCGCTTCTGCAGTCGCTTAGTTTTTGTAACGTTTCAATAATTGCCTCCACGGGGATCGCAAGAAAGATCGCGTCACAGCTTTGCTTCATTTGCTCCAGGTTTAAAATTTCATGCACGAGCCCAAGTTTCAGAGCTTCTTTTTCGTTTTCGCGGTTGATGTCGCAGCCATAGACGGCGCTGATGATTTTGGTGCTTTTTAGACATAGCCCAAGAGAGCCGCCGATGAGACCCAAGCCGATAATTCCTATCTTCATAAAATTCCTTTTTGATATATGCAAGTTTTAATTTTAATGTGGTATTATACGCAAATTATTTTCGTTTTTAGGTAAAATTTTATGAAAAAAAGCGTTTTTTTACTCTTAGTAGGCGGGATTTCCGTGGCGTGCGCCGCACAGATCAAATCCATTAAATTTGAAGGTCTTAGACATCTCTCTCCACAGGTCGCACAGCAAATTTCAGGACTTAAAGTAGGTGATGAGCTTAACGGCGAGAACACCAATGCTGCGATCTCGAAGCTATTTGAGCAGGGCTATTTCAGCGACGTTTATATCAGCGAACAAGGCGGCGCGGTCACTATCAACGTAACCGAAAAGCCGACTATCGCTAAGGTCGAGATCAAAAACGTAGTTACCAATGATCGCGATAAGATAAATGAGCTCATCGGCTTGCGTCCGGGTCAGGTTTACGATGAGGTGGCTGCTAAAAAAGCGGAGACCCGCATCAAGCAATACTACGAAGTCAAGGGCTTTTTCGACACCGTGGTGGAATTTTATCCAAAGCCGATAAACGACGATAAATCGGTCATCTTGCTAACGATCGAGGTAAATCGCGGCGAAAATATCATCATCGATAAGGTAAATTTAGTAGGCGCAGACAAGCTCGACTATGATGATATAGAGCCATCCGTTGCCAATAAAGAACGCGAGATGCTGGGCTGGATGTGGGGCTTTAACGACGGCAAGGTAAAAACCGCCGAGCTTCCTAACGACGCAAATAGAATTCAAGAAGAATATTATAAAAAAGGCTACTTAGATGCGCAGGTTTCTGCGCCGCTACTTAATGCCGATATGGATAATTACACTGCTGATTTGACTTATTATATAAAAGAGGGCGAGCAATACACCGTAAGCTCTGTAGATATCGAGTATCCTGCAGATATAATCAAGCTTGATAAAGAAAAGGTTTTGGACGATTTTAAGCTTCAAAAGGGCGATACAATGAATTCCGAGCGTTTGCGCCGCGATATGAATACGCTAGAGACTTTAGTCGCGGATCAGGGATACGCCTATGTGCGCATCGTGCCTAAGACTAAGCAGGACAAAGAAGCTCGCACGGTCGCTATCACGTATCAAGTCATCCCTGAGGATAAAGTCTATATTAGAAACGTAACGATTTCGGGCAACGATAAGACCGAGGATAAGGTCATCCGCCGCGAGATGTATCTGACCGAGGGAAATTTATATAGCAAAACCGACTACAACGATTCGTTAAATTCTTTAAAACGCACGGGGTATTTCGATGAGGTGGAAATTAAAGAAAATCGCGTTTCTAACGATCAGATCGATCTTGAAGTTGCAGTTAAAGAAGCTCCTACAGGCTCTATCACGGGTGGTATCGGATATGGCAGTGAGGATGGAATTTTGCTTAGCGGCGGTATCAGTGATCGTAACGTATTCGGCACCGGTCTTCACGGCGCATTCTCGGTCGAAAAAAGCGACGATCAGTTAAGCGGACGCTTGAGCTTAACCAATCCTAGAGTATTTGATTCTGAGTATAGCTTGGGCGGATCGATCTTTGCCAACGACTATGACTGGGACGATTACGATGAGAAATCTTACGGATTTTCAATCACGGGCGGTCGCAAGATCGGGCGTAATACCGATGTAAGCCTTACATATTATCTCGAAAAAAGCGAGATTAAGGGCTTAAACGAATATTACGCCAAAGCAGGCTATCTAGATGGCAAGAATTTAAAAAGCTCGATTATCCCGTCTATTACATATAATAGCACAGATGATTATTACTTGCCAAGAAGCGGTATGATCGCAAGTGCTAGCTTAGAATACGCGGGTCTTGGCGGCGATATGGACTACACCAAGGCGCGAGGATCGTTTAACTACTATTTTGGCTTGCGAGATTATATCGATCACGACATTATCTTTAGATACAAAGCTGCAACGGGCTATATGTGGGAAGGTAATAAAAAAATCCCGATCAATGAAAAGCTATTCCTGGGCGGAATGAAAAGCATTAGAGGCTACGAAGGCCGCAGTATCCCGAAAAAAGAGATCTGCTTAAATGCAAATAATTGCCGCTATATCGAAACAGGCGGCATGCAGAGTTTTAATAACTCTTTTGAGCTAAGCTTTCCGGTAGTTGATAGGCTTAAAATGCGCTTCGTAACGTTTTTTGACTACGGAATGATTGGCGATCATGACTGGAATGAGGAGGAGCGCTACAGCACGGGTGCTGGTATCGAGTGGATGACACCGATGGGGCCTTTGCAGCTATACTTCGTCAAGCCGCTTAATAAAAAACCGCACGACGACACAAATAGCTTCGAATTTAGCATCGGTGCTAGATTTAATTAAGCGCGACGACTTGCGAACGCTGTGGCGTGCGTAGAATTTCTACCGCACGTCTTAAAATTTAATAATGCTCGCGATTCTAGCCTTTCGTGTCGCGCTAATTTGCAGCCGAATTATTGTAAGCGGGTTGAGCTAAATTTTAATTGGAATTCCGCTCGGCTTAGGATGAAATTTAAACGCGTAGCTTGCTTTGAATTTTTTAGAATTTTATTTATCAAGATAGTTTAGAATTTCATTCGTATGGTAAAATTTTAAGCACAAGAGTTCTAAAAAATCAATACAAGCCATTAGCATAATTTGAAGAAATTCTAATATTGAAATTTTAAAGATTACGATATAGACGATAAACGCCGCTTTGTTGTGCGCGGAATTTCACTGCATAGGATCTAGCGCGCCACTGAATTTTAAAGCTCATAAATTTTGAGATTCTAAGATTGCTAGAATTTAAAATCTGAAATTCGCCTCGTAAATCGCTAAAGATTTGCGTTAAATTTTACCTCGCTTTACTGATAATTTAAGTTAAGCTTGTAAAATCGCGCTCTAAAATCATATCAAAGGCTCTTTTATGCGTAGAAATGGCAATGGAACGAAGCTTAAAATTTTAATATTTCTTATTATAATATGCGCTTTGGTTTATGGAATTTTTAGAATTTTCACCTCGCCTAAATTTGAAAAAAATCCTCCGCAAATTGCGCTGGAAAATGAAATTTATTGGAATTTAACCTCGCCCTTGAAGATTAAAATTTCAGACGATACCGGCATTAAGCTCGTTCGCGTTAATTTAAACGACGGAGCCAGCACGATACCGCTACTAAATGAGGAGCTGAACGTTCCGCAAACTACGCTAGAGCTTGCCGTGCAATTTCCTAAAAATTTGATGCTTAATAAAGATAAAAACTACAAGCTTGAGGTTTTCGCAAACGACATTAGCTCGTGGAATTTTGCGCAAGGAAATAAGAGCGCAAAAACGGCAAATATAATAATAGACGACAAAAAGCCCATCATCAATATCATCAATCAATCCTATAAAATCACTAAAGGCGGTAGCGCTGTAGTCGTATTTTCGGCAAAAGACGAGCGCCTAAGCGAAGTCTATGTCAAAACCAACTATGGCAAAATTTTCAAGGCGATTCCTTTCGTAAAAGAGGGTTATTATGCATCTCTCGTAGCGTGGCCTGCAAATTTAGAGGAATTTCGCGCAGAAGCGGTCGCTACCGATCGTGCAGGCAACGAAAGCATTTCGCAGATAAAATATTTTTATCAGGACAAAAAATATAAGGTCTCTACTATCAAGCTAAATCCGGGTTTTATTAACGGTAAGGTAAGCGATCTGGCTAGCCAATATGCGCAGAATTTTAACTCAATGAGCGATTTGGAGAAATTTAAGTTCGTAAATGAAACTCTGCGTAAGAAAAACGGAGATGATCTGCACGCCGCTACTAGCGCTGTGCACGAGGATAAAATAAATGGATTTGAGCTAAAGCCTTTTTATCCGCTTGCTAAAGGCGCAGCGGTAGCAAGCTTTGCCGATCATCGGATATTTTTTATGAACGACGAACAAGTAAGCGAGTCATGGCATATGGGGCTCGATCTAGCAAGCGTCGCAAACGCCGATATCAAAGAGAGCAACTACGGCAAGGTAGTTTTCGCGCAGGAAAACGGAATTTTCGGATTAAATTTAGGAATTTACTACGGCTTCGGATTATACGGCATCTACGGACACTGCTCGGCGACGCAGTTAAGCGTCGGCAGCGACGTAAAGCCGGGCGATATTCTAGCACAGACGGGCTCAAGCGGCTTTGCTTTCGGAGATCATCTGCATTTTGGCATCGTAGTTCAGGGCGTGGACGTAAGACCCGAGGAGTGGATGGATCCTAAGTGGATGAAAGATAACATTACCGATGTCTTAGAATCGTCCAAAAAAGTAATAGAAAAAGGTAAGTAAATTTTAAAATTTTCGCTATAATGCGCGGGTTAATGAAAACGAGGATGGGAATGAGACAGACAACGATAGCTAAGAAAGTCCATAACGTCGGCATCGGGCTACACAAAGGTGAGCCTATCAGACTTACGTTAGAGCCTTTAGAGGCGGGCAGTGGAATCGTATTTTATAGAAGTGATCTTGGCGTTAGTTTTAAAGCCGAGCCGAAAAACGTCATAAATACGCAAATGGCGACCGTCGTAGGAAATGAGAAGGGCTATATATCAACAATAGAGCATCTAATGAGCGCCATTAATGCCTATGGTATCGATAATATCCGCATCATCGTCGATGCTAATGAAATTCCTGTAATGGACGGAAGTTCGGCGAGCTTTTGTATGCTTTTGGACGAAGCGGGCGTAAGAGAGCTCGACGCAAATAAAAAAGCTCTCATCATCAAGCGTGCCGTGGAGATTCGCGAGGGAGATAAGCTCGTACGGCTAAGCCCGAGCAAGAGCCCTAAATTTGATTATACAATTAAATTTAGCCATCCGCTCATCGGCACTCAGCACTATGTTTTTGAATTTAGCAAAAAAGCCTATCTTAAAGAAATTTCGCGCGCCAGAACTTTTGGATTTTTGAAAGACGTACAGGCGCTACGCTCAATGGGGTTAGCTCTAGGCGGCAGCTTAGAAAACGCCGTCGTAATCGATGAGAATAAAATTTTAAACCCCGAGGGATTGCGCTTTGAAAATGAGTTTGTCCGCCATAAAATTTTAGATGCGATCGGCGATCTTGCGCTCGTGGGCGCTCCGATTTTGGGCGATTATACAGCGTTTGCGGGAAGCCACGATCTAAATCATAAGCTCACTTTGGCAGTCCTTGCTGACGCGAAAAATTTCGAGCTAGTAGATCTTACCGCCGAGGTTGTGCGCGAATATCAAAAAGTCTTTGCTTAAGGCTGCAAAATTAAAGAGGTTGAAATTCTAATCGTTGCTCTTAGCGCTCCGTGCCTGCTCGGTGTGTATGAAAACGGCGCTAAGATAGCGGAATTCGCAAGCGCCGAAGGCGAAAAAGCCGATAAATTTATGATCTGCAAATTTAGCGAAATTCTAAAAACTTATAAGATCAAAGAGCTCATCTACGCAAATACTCCCGGTAGCTTTATGGGCATGAAGGTAAGCTATGTGATTTTGCGCACGCTTAGTATAGCTCTTGATGTGCCGTTATACGCAATCAGCGGCTTTGAGCTAAGCGACTTCGGGCCGATCAGAGCAAATAAAAACTTCAGCTACGTTTACGAGTGCGGCGAAATCAGGATGAAAAAATGCGCCCCCGCCGCACTATCTTTGCCGCAGGATTTATCGGTTTTAAATAAAAGCGATGATATACTTCCAAATTACATCATAGAAGCGGTTTAGGAGAGAGCTTGATTATAAGAATTCCTGCGACGAGCGCAAATTTAGGTCCCGGTTTCGACGCGCTTGGCCTCAGCTTAGGGCTATTTAACGAAGTAGAGATTACCGAGCAGAAGTTTTTTTGCGTATCGCTTAGCGGCGAGGGCAGCGACAGAGCGTGGCTAAAAAAGGGCAACGCTTTTTTGAATATTTTCAATGAAATTTACAGAAAACTAGGCGGCGGGCAAGAGATAAATTTTAAATTTGCTTTTCACAACAACATCCCGTTTTCGCGCGGGCTGGGCAGTAGCTCGGCCGTGATCGTAGGCGCCATCGCAAGCGCTTATAAAATTTGCGGGTTTGAGATCGATCGCGCTAAAATTTTAAACACGGCGCTGGAATATGAAAATCACCCCGATAATATCGCGCCCGCAACGCTTGGCGGCTTTGTAAGTAGCGTCGTGGACGGTAAGACGGTTCGCACGCAAAAATGCGAAATTTCGCAAGATCTGCAAGCGGTCGTCGTTATCCCCGATACGCCGATGCCTACGAACGAATCGCGCGGCAGGCTGCCTAAGAGCTTTTCGATCAAAGATTGCGTTAGTAACCTCTCGCACGCGGCGTTTCTGAGTGCTTGCTTTATGCGACGCGATTACGACAGCTTGCGCTATGCCTGTATCGACAAGATGCACGAGCAGATGCGTATGGGCGTGCTTCCGCAGCTTTTTGGGGTGCGCGAGATCGCCTATGATAACGGCGCGCTTATGAGCTCGCTCTCCGGCAGCGGCTCAAGCTTTTTAAATTTAGCCTATAGATCTGACGCCACGAAGCTTAAAGCCTGCCTTAGCGAAAATTTTAAAAACTTCCGCGTCGAAATTTTAGATATCGACAATGGCGGCTTTAATATTGACTAAGAAAAATAAAGATATAATCGCATGAGCGAACCGATTAGGATGTGTGTTATTTGCAAGGGGCGCTTCGCCAAGCGCGAACTCCACGCCTTTTTGCAAAATTTTAAAAATATAAGCTCAAACAGACAATTTTATATTTGCGACGGTTGCATAAATCAAAAAGAGAAAATTTCAAAATATCTATCTAAATTTGCG
This sequence comes from uncultured Campylobacter sp., assembly GCF_937997405.1. Classification (GTDB taxonomy): domain Bacteria; phylum Campylobacterota; class Campylobacteria; order Campylobacterales; family Campylobacteraceae; genus Campylobacter_B. Next base: position 8,930 of record NZ_CALKTL010000057.1, read on the forward strand.
TCTAGTGCAGATTTGGGACATATCAAGGAGAGGGTTTTAAATGGGTGTTCTGATTAAAGATATCGCGGACGAGCTTGGATACGCAAGCAAAGAGATAATCGAAAAAGCGCAGGAGATGGGCTTTAAGAGAGTAAAAACCGCGTCGAATAAAGTAAGCGAAGAGGAAGCTGCCGCTATTTACGATTATATTCAGACGGGAATTTTGCCGGGGAAAAAGTCAAAGCCTGCGAAAAAAAGCTCCGAAAAAGCGCAAGAAGACGAGAATAAGCCCGCTAAAAAACAGAGCGAAACTAAAAAAACCGCTAAAAAAGAGAGTCCTAAAAAGGCGGAAAGCTTAAAAGCTTCCGAATCCAAAGAGTCCCTGCAGAGCGCCAAAGAGCCTAGCGACGAAAAAACGCGTACGCAAGAGCCTGGGACAAAAACCGAAAAGTCCCAAAATCAAAAAGAAGAAATTTCCTCCGCCTCGCAGGAGAAAGAGGAGAAGCAAAACACCGCTTCAAAGCCTGCGCCAGTGCAGATAAACAGCGGCGATAGTATCGCTAGCGAGAGCTTGCAAAAGCGCCGCGGCTTAGTCATCGTAAAAAAGAAAAAGGAAGTTCAGGTCCCGATGGCACAAGATAGGACCGAGCCTAGGCGCGAAAAGATAAGTGCAAGCCTAGAGGCGATCTTCTCAAACGCTGAACTAAATTTGAAAAAGAAAAAGATCGAAAAGAAAAAAGCCCCCGCCGCTAAAAAAGAGGACGCCCTTAAAATCGACATCATTCCTGATCACGAAATGGCCGATATCGTCATTGAGGACGAAGACGTCGTGGTAATGCCCGATTTCACCGTCAAACCAATTCAGACCGAAAACCGCACCAAAAATAAAAACCAACCCAATATTTATCGCGCCTCGCAGAATCAAATTTTTAGCAGTGAGGGCGGCATAAGTCGCGGCGGTCGCAAAAAGCATAAAAAAGCCCCTCGCGAGCAGGGTAGCGAAATCGTAAGCTCGGTAAATATCCCAAAAGAGATCAGGCTTTATGAGTTCGCCGATAAGATCAAAAAGCAGCCTAGCGAGATCATCGGCAAGCTATTTGCGCTTGGGATGATGACTACGAAAAACGACTTTTTGGATGAGGACGCGATAGAAATTTTAGCAAGCGAATTCGGTATCGAAGTAAATATCATCGATGAGGCGCAGGAGTTTGATTACATCAAGGCCTACGAGGACAGCGAAGGCGAAGAAAATTTAATCGCTAGAGCGCCCGTCATCACCATTATGGGACACGTCGATCACGGTAAAACGAGCCTGCTTGATTACATTCGAAATTCTCGCGTCGCAAGCGGCGAAGCGGGCGGCATCACGCAGCACGTAGGCGCGTATATGGTCGAGAAAAACGGCAGGAAGATCACCTTCATAGACACCCCGGGTCACGAGGCCTTTACTTCGATGAGAGCGCGCGGAGCCGAGGTTACCGATATCGTAATCATCGTAGTGGCCGCAGATGACGGTGTCAAGCCTCAGACTAAGGAGGCTATAGCGCACGCCAAGGCCGCAAATGTGCCGATCATCATCGCGATAAACAAGATGGATAAGCCTAACGCCAATCCCGATCTCGTAAAAACCGGGCTTGCAGAGCTTGATATTATGCCTACCGAGTGGGGCGGCAGCTACGAGTTTGTACCGATCTCCGCAAAAACAGGCGAGGGAATTGAAAATTTATTAGAGATCGTGCTTTTACAAGCCGATCTTTTGGAGCTCAAAGCCGATCCTAGTAAGCAAGCTAAGGCAACCATCATCGAAAGCTCCCTGCAGAAGGGTCGCGGCGCCGTTGCTACTGTCATCGTGCAAAACGGCACTCTACGCGTTGGAGACACCGTCGTAGCGGGCATCGCGTACGGTAAGGTGCGCGCGCTTAGCGACGATAAGGGTAGGGCGCTAAAGCAAATTTTACCGGGCGAATGCGGCGTCATCATAGGCCTTAGCGAGGTTCCGGGCGCGGGCGAGACGTTGATCGGCGTTTCAAGCGATAAGGAAGCGCGCGAGTACGCGAGTAAAATTTACGAGCATCAGCGCCAAAAAGAGCTTAGCAAATCGACCAAGGTCACCATCGACGAGCTAAGCGCCAAGATCGCCGAAGGCTCGCTAAAGAGCCTTCCGGTAATTGTCAAGGCCGATGTCGCGGGCTCATTGGAAGCTATCAAAGCAAGCCTTGAGAAGCTCCGCAACGACGAGGTCAAGGTCGATATCATCCACAGCGGCATCGGCGGTATCACGCAAAACGACATCGCCTTAGCAAGCGCCAGCGAAAACTGCGTGATCTTGGGCTTCAACGTCCGTCCTACGGGCGAGATCAAAGAGCTTGCCAAGGAGCGCGGCGCGCAGATTAAGACCTACAACGTCATCTACAATCTCATCGACGACATCAAGGCGCTTTTGGGCGGCCTTATGAGCCCGATCATCAGCGAGGAGGCCTTGGGTCAAGCCGAGATCCGCCAGGTCATCAATGTGCCTAAGATCGGGCAGATCGCGGGCTGCATGGTTACCGACGGGCTCATCGCTCGCGGCGCGAAGATCCGCGTCATCAGAGAGGGCGTCATCGTTTTTGAGGGCAACGTCAGCTCGCTCAAGCGCTTCAAAGACGACGCCAAGGAAGTCGCCAAAGGCTTCGAGTGCGGCGTAGGCATCGAGGGCTACGACGATATGCGCGTGGGCGATTTTATCGAAAGCTACAAGCAAAAAGAGGAGCAGGCTACGATCGACTAATGCTCGCGGAATTCCGCGCGGGCATTCGCTTAGTTTGCACGGCTTGCGGCTAAATTTTAAGCCTTGATCGCGCTTTGAAATTTTATGCTCGCAGAATTTGGGCGTAAAATTTCGCCTTTTAAATTTAATGGTAGAGCGCGCGAGCAAGGCTTTAAATTTTGTCGGTTTCTGCGCGAGGCGCTGCTGCATAGCGCCAGTTTTGAAATTTTAATGTTTAGACTTTTTTGCGGCGCGACTTTGCGATCAAATTTTAAATTTACGCTGCTTACAGGTTGCGAATTTTCCGCGCGACTTAAATTTTAAATTTAATCGCAAAGTTGAAATTTTAAAGCGACAAAATTTAGATTTCGCGCGGTATCGAAGCGCTTTTAAAATTTAAGATAAATTCCACAGCGGCGTAGTGTGGAAAAAACAGCAGCGCGAAGAATAGCGCGGCACAGGCGGCACAAAATGACGCCGCAACGGCGCACGGAACTGTGCGGCGCCAAGACGGCAGCGGATATCGTAAATAGCGACGCAGTAAGCGAGCATAGCGCAAAGAGAGTGCTGCCGCGCGCTGTATTATTGCGCCGCCAAAATGGCAGCGCGGCAGCGGTATAGCGCCCGTGGCGAGCAGAGCACGGCGCAGAATAGCACCGCGTCTTGGCGCGGAAATATTTCTGCGGTAGCGGCGCAATTACGCGACGAGCTTTTGTATGCGAGCCATGAAATTCTTGCGCGATTTACGTTTAAAATTTAAGTGCGGAGCACTGGGCTAAATTTAAAAGCAAAATTTCAAAGCCGAGCTCGCTTTTTAAAATTTAAAAGCAAAATTTTAAAAAGCGCGGCGCCGCTTGCAATGCCTGCGCGCAGCAAACCGCTTAGAATTTAAATGGGCGCTCCGGCGCATCGCAAGCCGCGTCAAATTTAAACAGACCGCGTCGCCGCAGAACGGATATTCCGCCGTGCCAAAGCGAGATAGAATTCCGCGTCGCCATAAGATGGATGCGAGATAA
>NZ_CALKTL010000058.1 GCF_937997405.1 uncultured Campylobacter sp.
AGTGGATGGAATCTATCAATAAACAAGTAAAATTATTCATCGCAAAGCAAGCAAAATCGATCTATAAATGGGTAGATCAAGCTTAAAACTAACTCGAATTAGCCTGTAAATAAGCTAAATTGCAAGCGAGATAAATTTTAAGCAGGCATATTGTAAGAAAGTAGAATTTTAGATGGGATAAGCAGGGTAAATCGATTTCAAATCACCGTAGAAGTTGGATGACGATCCTAATTTAAAGCCCCATTTTTCCGGGATTTAAGATACCCTTTGGATCGAACGCCCTTTTGATCGCGCGAAATAGCTCCATCTCTGCTGCACTAAAGGCTAACGGCATAAATTCTGCTTTGCTTAGCCCGATGCCGTGCTCGCCGCTGAGCGTACCGCCGAGATCAACTGTAGCTTTGAAAATCTCAGCAATCGCGTCATGTCCGCGTCGCACTTGAGCTTCATCTTTTTTGTCGGCGACCATGACGTTGGTGTGGACGTTGCCATCGCCCGTGTGCCCGAAGCAGGGCACGCGCATGCCGTATTTATCGCCGATGCACGCGATACGGCGCAGTAGCTCGGGCAGCTGCGAGCGCGGGACAGTGATGTCCTCGTTTAGCTTAAGCGTGCCGTAGATATTGATCGCCTGCGAGCAGTTGCGCCTCGCAAACCAAATGCCCGCACGCTCCTCTTCGCTTTCTGCGACGCGAAAGTCGCTCGCGCCGTTTTGAACAAAAATTTCTTTTATGAGCGCGAGCTCCTCCAAAAGCATTGCTTCTAAATTGCCGTCTGTTTCGCAGATCAAAATCGCGCCCGCGCCCTTCGGCAAGCCTTTATGAAATTTCTCCTCGACCGCGGCTATGCACAGCGCGTCTAAAAATTCCATCGCCACGGGCGTGATACCGGCTGCCATTGTCTTATACACGGCATTCATTGCTGCATCTACGCTAGGAAAAACGCCCATCGCGGTCTTTTTAAGCTTTGGCATTGAGATGAGCTTGAGTGTGATTTCGGTGATGATGGCAAGCGCACCTTCGCTTGCGATTAAAATTCCTGCCACGTTGAAGCCTGCGACATCTTTGATAGTGCGTTTGCCCGCTCGGATCACCTCGCCGTTAGGCAGTACCGCACGCAATGCCATTACGTAGTCTTTGGTGATGCCGTATTTCGCGGCGCGCATACCGCCGGAGTTTTCGGCGACATTGCCTCCTAGCGTGGAATAATCCTGGCTTGCGGGATCGGGCGGATAAAAAAGCCCGCGCGCTGCGGCTGCTTTTTGCAGATCGATATTTATGCAGCCGGGTTGGACTACGGCGAGTAGATTTTGCATGTCGATTTCTAGAATTTTATTCATATGCTTTTCAAATGCCAAAATCACTCCGCCGTTTGCGGCTAAAGATCCACCAGTAAAACCGCTACCTGCGCCTCTTGGAACTACAGGGATTAAATTTTCGTTGCAGAATTTTAAAATTTGACTGACATCGTCCTCACTTCGCGGGAAAAGCACGCCGTCCGGCAGACAGCGCCTTTTTGTCGCGTCGTAGCAGTATGCCGTGCGATGAGCCTCGTCAAAATAGGCATTATCCGCGCCTAATAGATTTGTAAAAAACGCTCGCGCGGCGCTATTCATCGCCGTCTAAGCCCAGCAAATAGCGGTAGTGTTTGTCGTAATCGCTGATCGGGCCGTTAGTAAAGTCCCAAATGACGGTCTTTATCTCGCCCACGCGTGAGTAAAATGGCAGCTGATAATAAGCCACGCTGCCGCTAGCAAACGTACGCAAAGGCTTGAAACTACCGCAGTCGGCAAATACGCCTTGTTTATCCATCGCGATAAAAATCAGTCCGGCGCTGTTTTGCGCGCAAATTTTACGAAAATCGTCACGGCTGGGATTTGGCTTGTGGTTGTAGCTAAGATAGGCGCCGCCAAGATCTGGGTGGATAAAATTTATATTCGGAAAAGCCTTGATAACCTGCTCGTAAATTTCAGCGTTAGGTGCGACGATTATGGCGCGGTCATAGAGGAAATTTAAGATCACTTTATCGCCGCTTGAGGGTAAAATTTTAGGCAGCGGCAGCGCCTCTTGAGCTAACATATCAAAAACCTCAAATCGCACCTTTGCCTTGCCTGCGCTTTTTTGCGTCACGACTGCGCGCGCGATGATGGAGCTCGCGCCGCTACCGAAATTATGCATCACAACTCCGCTGCTACCTACGGCAATCGTAGGGCTATCTGTGATCTCGCCCGAACCATCCGTTACGCTAAGTAGGGCGGTTTCGTATCGCGGCATGTTAAATTCCGCCCCTATCGCCGCGCTTAAAAATAGACCTAAAATAAGTAAAGCTTTTTTCAAAATTCTGCTCCTGAATAAAATTTCGGCTAATTATACATAAAACTTTGAAATTAGCGATAAAATTCCGCGGTATTTACGAAATATAAGCGTTTTTTCGTTACAATCCCGCCTTAAAATAATATTTCAAAGCGGTTTTATATGACTAGAATTTTTATATTGCTTTTTCTGTGGATAGGCGTAGTTTTTGCGAACAACCCCAGCGTAGAGAAGTTTGCCTGGCCCGATGGCGTAAGTCTGCTGCAATTTATGGAAACTGCGGGCATTCCCGCGTCTGTATATTATGACCTGGATAAAGAGGATCAGGAGCTTGCCGCCGAGGTACGAGCTGGCGTGGAGTGTCAAATTTTGCGTGATCCAGCAGGTCGCGTCTCCCAGCTGCTAATCCCCGTCAGTGAGGAGCTTCAGATCCACATGTACCGCGATAAATTCGGCACTTTTAGATTCGTTTATACTCCGATAGTTTATGAGGAAAACAGCTACTCTTTAGGAATTCAGATCGAAAGCTCGCCCTATCAAGATATCATCAAAGCTACGGGCAATGCGGCTTTAGCGAATGAGTTTATGCTTGTTTTTAAAAACGAGGTAAATTTTAAAAAGCTGCAAAAGGGCGATCGGCTCGTGATCCTGTATGAGCAAAAGACGCGCCTTGGCAAACCTTTTGGCGGAGTAAATATCACCGCAGGAATGATCGAGGAAAATAAAAAGCCCAAATCGCTATATTTTTTCGACGATAAATACTACGACCGAAGCGGTAAAAAGGTCGAATCTTTTCTACTAATCACGCCGCTTGTTTATACTAGAATTTCATCGTATTTTACCCCTAAAAGATTTCATCCAATTTTAAAGCGATATCGTGCACATCTGGGTGTGGATTATGCAGCCCCCAAAGGCACTAGGGTAAATGCAGCAGGAGCGGGCAAGATTAGCTTCGTAGGGCGTAAAAACGGCTACGGCAATACCGTTGAAATCAACCACGGCGGCGGCATTAGCACGCTTTATGCACATCTTAGTGGCTTTGCTAGCGGCACAAAAGCAGGCGTTAGTGTCAAGCAAGGTCAGTTAATCGCCTACGTAGGCTCGACCGGGCTTAGTTCGGGACCGCATCTGCACTTCGGACTTTATAAAAATAAGCAGGCGATAGATCCGCTTAAGGTAGTCAAGATTGAAAAAACTAACGTCATAAGCGCCGAAGAACTTAAATTTAAAGCTCTCGTCAAAGATATGGACGCCAGAATGGCTGCGGCTAAAGACGGCTCGAAAAACCCTGCTAAATTTGAAAACTACGAGTCGCTTATCACGATAAATTAAGGCCAAAAATGGAAAATAAAGAGCAGCTGGACGACGTCGAGGAAGCCAAAGCGCTTCTTGATGCGCATCTAGGCGATACGCTTGAGCATGAGCTGAGTGCCGCCGATCTTACGGAGCATTTAAAAACTCTAAAGAAGCACGACGAAGAAAAATACGTAGAATTCTTAAAAAAGCTAGATCCTGAGGATCTTGCCGATGCTGCGCTTGAGATGCCCGAGCATATGCTCGAAGACGTCATCGAAACTCTACCTCACGAAAAGATCGTCAAAGCGATCGAGGAGCTAGAAAGTGACGATCAGGCGGAGCTTTTGCAAAACATCGGCGAAATCGACGAGGACAAGGCCGAGCAGATTTTCTATGGGCTTGACGAGGACGATCGCCACGATATTCTTACTATCTCCAAATATAGCGAAGATGAGGCGGGCGCGTATATGCAGACCGAGGTCTTTAGCGCCAGGCAGGATCAGACCCTGGGGCAGGCGGTTGAGATGCTGCGCATTATGCGCGAAAAGGACGAGATCGAGAATGTCTTTCAGCTCTTCGTGCTCGATAAAAAGGGGCATCTGCTTACTACCTTTTCGACGTCCGATCTGATTTTATACGATTTTTCGCTCACGCTGGAGCAAATTTCACAAAAATTCGGCGCCGAAAATAAAATCCACTTCGCTACCGATACCGACAAGATCGACGACGTGATCAAGGACTTTGAGGAATTCGACCTTAACGTCATCCCCGTTGTAGATGCTAACGGCATACTCATCGGGCGTATCACCGCCGACGATATCCACGATCTCATCCAAGAGCGCGCTACCGAGCAAATTTATAACCTCGCGGGCGTTGATGACGAAGCCGAAGACGATGAGACGACGATCTTTAAGGCGGGTCGTGCGCGCGCCTTGTGGCTAGCGGTAAATTTATGCACGGCTATCGTAAGCTCCACGATCATCGGGCTTTTCGACGCCACTATCGAAAAGCTGGTCGCGCTCGCCGTGCTTATGCCAATAGTCGCCTCCATGGGCGGCAACACCGGCACGCAGGCGCTTACCGTAACCGTGCGCCGCTTAGCCCTGGGCGAGATAGCGTTTAAAGACAAAAAGCAGGTTCTCTTTCGCGAGATCACGATCGCTTTTATAAATGGCCTCATTTTTGCGACGCTAATGGGGTTTGTGGCGTATTTTTGGTTCGGCATTAAGCTTTTGGGGCTAGTGATTGCGATGTCGATGGTGCTAAATTTAACGCTCGCGGGGCTTTTCGGCGCCGTCATTCCGATCACGCTTAAAAAATTAAATATCGATCCCGCCGTCGGCAGCTCCGTGCTGCTTACCACGGTTACGGATATCGTGGGATTTTTTAGCTTTTTAGGACTTGCGACGTGGATACTACTATAAAAAATTTTAAAATTTCCGAGCTTAAAAGCTCGAATTTCGTTAAACCCTTTCGCTTAAATTTTGAAATGGACGGCGTGGCGCGTGCGTGGGACTGCGTAAAGGTGCACGATAGCGTCTCGATTTTGCTTTATCATACGCAGCGCGACGCGCTTTTGCTCGTCAAGCAGTTTCGCCCCAGCGTGTGGTTTTATCAAGAGGAAAATTTAATAAATTCGCCCAAAAAGGGCTACACCTATGAGCTTTGCGCTGGCATTTTAGATAAGGGCATCAGCGAGGAGCAAACGGCGATCGAAGAGGTGCTCGAGGAGACGGGATATGCCGTGAAGGATTTGAAATTTATCACGAGCTACTACAGCGCCCTGGGCTTTGCGGCGAACCGTCAAATTTTATACTTCGCGTGTATCGACGAATCGATGAAGCTAAGTCGCGGCGGCGGCGTGGACGGCGAGAATATCGAGCTTTTCTACCTGCCTGCGGCTAAGGCGCGGGAGTTTATGTTTGACGAGAAGATCGTGCGCGCACCGGGGCTGATCTTAGCATTTCAATGGTTTTTGAGCGAGTTTAAAGCTTAGCGGCGAGACGGAATTTCACGTGCCGTTGCGCATTTTTGCGCCTCGGCTTTAAATTTAAAGGACGGCGATGAGGGTTTTACTTAGGCTGTGCGTTATCGCGGCGTGTGTTTATGTCTGCGTGCTAGCGGGACTTTATATCTTTCAGGAGCGGCTGATATTTTTGGGCGAGCCGCTGGATAAAAATTTTAAATTTAGCTTTGAAAATTCCGAATTTGCAGGACTTGTAAACGTTCCCGAGAACGGCGAGCATTTAGAGGCATTGATGTCCGCTACGCAAAATGGCGCGGCGATAAATGGCGTCGCGGACGAAAACGCTTCTGTGGAGGGTGGCGTAAAAGAAAACGGCGCCGCAGCGGGTGAGATCAAAAGTGAAAGCGCTCAAACTAGCGGCGAGCGCGTCGGCGAAAATACCGCTCAGGACGTCGCATTGGGCAATAACACAAACTCCGCTGCGATAAAATTTCAAGAGATCAATATCCCGTTTGAGGGCGGGTCGATAAACGGGCTGAAATTTAGCGCGGCAGAGCCCAAAGGCGCGATTTTGTTCTTTCATGGCAACTTCGGCGACGTGAGCGGCTGGGGTGCATACGGCGCGGATTTTACGGCTTTGGGATACGATTTTTATATTTTCGATTACCCAGGCTACGGCAAATCGGACGGCAAAATTTCATCGCAGCAGCAGCTTTTTGCGAGTGCGGATGCGATGAGCCGCTACGTTTTGGCGCAGCATCCGCCAAGAAAGCTCGCGATGATCGGCTACTCGATCGGAAGCGGCATCGCAGCACAGCAGGCTGCGAAGTGGGATGCGGCGCGGCTGATTTTGCTCGCGCCCTATTTTAGCTTCGAGCGGCTAGCGCACGAAAAGATCCCCTTTGTGCCTAAATTTTTGATCCGCTACAAGATTCCGACCGCGGAATTTCTGCAAGCGGCGCGCAGCACGCAGATCACGCTCATCCACGGCGCCGCCGACGAGCTGATACCGGTGCATCACTGCCGCGATCTTGCGGGATCTCTTAAGGCGGGCGATCTATTTTATGAAATACCAAACGCGCGGCATAACGGACTGCTGGCAATGCCCGGTATTTGGGAAATTTTAAAAGAAAGACTGCAATAATCTAGCAGCGGGAGCTCGGCGTAAAATTCTACGCAGAATCGACCGCTAAATTTTAAAATTTTACGTAGAATTCTGCTCGGATTAGGTCTTCGTAAAATCGCATGAAATTTTGTAGTGGCAAAACACGGCGCAAAAAACGAGGGCGCAATTTCAAATCAAAATTTACGCGCCGTTAGCTGCAAATATAGAGCCCGTCTTGTTGGCGCTAAATTATTTCTAGTGCGCACGTGCCGTAAATTTAAAGCTAAAATTTGCGCCCGATTACGACGCTATGTATTTTAGCCGCGATAAAATTCTGTGAAATTTTATCTCCGCAGCCGTTTATAAATTTCAAGTCTAAATTTTATATTTACGCCCTGACGACGCCGTATTTTAGCCGCGCAAAATTCTGCCATATGAAATTCTATCTCGTAGAATTTTAATTCGCCGCGCTCAAATTTTATCCGCCGCTCTGAAATTTATACCGCAGCGTCTAAATTTATCCAGCCCGCTGCGCTTTACCGAAATTTATATTTAGTTGTTGTAAAATGCGTTTTTAAAAGGATTTTAGCGGTTTGTGATATGAGTATTTTAGAGCTTACGGAGTGCGTAGGCATCGCTTCGGCGGCGCTTAGCGGGTTTTTATTCGGCGTAAAGAAGGGCTGTGATTGGCTTGGGATCTTTATCGCGGCGTTTTTGACGGCGCTTGGCGGTGGGATCATGCGCGACACCTTGGTAAGCCGCGAGATCTACTCGTTCACGCACTACGCGCCCGTAACCATCGTGCTTGCGGTAAGCGCCGTAGCCATTTTTGCCAAACTTTACGAGAACCGCGATTTGGAGGGTAAATTTTTATTTATTCTAACCGATGCGATCGACGTCGTAAGCTTTTCGATCGTAGGGGCGATGGTTGCGCTAAGCTACAATCATAACGTTTTCGGCGTGGTGCTGATCGCGTTTTGCAACGGCGTGGGCGGCGGCATCTTGCGCGACGTGCTGCTGAACGAAGTGCCGTGGTTTTTGCATACGGGGCTTTATGGCACGATAAGCATGGGCGTGGGCTTAATATATTTCGTGCTTGATGGATTGGGGCTTAGCGGCGCCTTTTCGGTAATTATTTTGCTGGTTTTGGGGGTTGCGTTTCGCATGGTGGCTTATTACAAATCTTGGCATCTGCCTAAAGTGGAGTACAAACAATGAACTATTTGATGGATAATTTCGCGCGCGTAAACGTGGCGCTGGTAAGAGGCGAGGGCTCGGTAGTCTATGACGAAGCGGGCAAGGACTACGTGGATTTCGGCGCGGGCATCGGCGTAAACTGCCTGGGGCACGCAAACGAGATTGTGCTGGAAGCGATCGGTACGCAAGCCGCGCAGATCATCCACGGCTCGAATATCTATAGAATTCTGCCTCAAGAAGCCCTGGCCCAAAAGATTAGCGAGCTTTTGGGGTATCGCAGCTACGCCGTGTTTTGCAACTCTGGCGCGGAGGCGAACGAAGCGGCGATCAAAATGGCGCGCAAATACGGCACCATAAATTTCCCTAATAAGAAATTTGAAATTCTAACTCTGCGAAATTCATTCCACGGCCGCACGTTAGCTACGCTACAAGCTACCGGGCAGGAGAAATTTCATCCCGAAATTTTTGCGCCCTATATGCCAGGATTTAAATTTTTCGACGATATCGAGGATATCATCGCGCATATCGATGAAAACAGCGTCGCCGTGATGATCGAGCTCGTTCAGGGCGAGGGAGGTATCAAGCCTCTGGATAAGGCGAGCGTGCAAAGGCTGGCGGCGGTTTTGAAAGAGAAAAAGCTGCTTTTGATCACCGACGAGGTGCAGTGCGGCGTATATCGCACGGGCGAGTTTGCGACGTCGCAAATTTACGGCATCCGTCCCGACATCATCACCTTTGCCAAAGGGCTTGCGGGCGGCGTGCCGATCGGCGCGTGCGTGGCGCAGCAAAACATTTTCGCTCCGGGCGAGCACGGCAGCACCTTCGGCGGTAACTTTTTGGCTACCTCTACGGCGCTTGCGGTGCTTTCGCAGCTAGAGTTTTTAAAAGCGAGCGGCAAGCTTGATAAGACCATAAAAAGATTTATCAAAAAACTGGACGGGCTCGCCGCAGACTATCCTAGCCTGATCGAAAAACGCGTGGGGCTCGGTCTGATGCAAGGCCTCGTGCTGCGCGATGAAAGAAATTTGGGTGAGATCTTTAACAAAGCCCTGCAAAACGGACTTTTGATCCTAAAATCCGGCAAGCGCACCCTTAGATTTTTGCCTGCGCTAAATATCAAAAAACCGGAGATCAAAGAGGGTTTTGCGCGCCTACGCAAGAGCCTGGACGAGATAGTGCGGGCGTGAAATTTAGCGATTTTTTCGAGGGCTGGCTAAACGAGAGCTACTACGCAAATGCCGCCAAAATCGGCAAGAGCGGCGATTTTTACACCGCCGTAAGCGTAGGAAGCTTTTTTGGGATCTGCATCGCGCGCGAAATTTTACGCCTAAGCGCGGATTTTTGCGCGACGCAAGAGTTAAGCTTAGACGCGGCGGCGAGTACAAATGCATCGCGGCAAAACCTTGCGGTGAGCGAGCTAAATTTAGACGCTGCACCTGCAAAAAAGCCGCAAAAGAGCGCCAAAATCGCTATCGTAGAGATCGGCTCGCACGACGGGCGGCTGCTTTGCGACATAGCGCAAGCTATCTTTACGCTGGGCGGTGCGGCGGCGCTTGATAAATTTAGCTTTGCGATTATCGAGCCGCACGAGCGCCTGCGCGAGCTACAGCGGGCGAGCTTTGCAGAGAGCTTCGGCGACGAGATCGCGCTAAAGCATTTCACAAGCGCGCATGAGGCGAAATTTAAAGATGCGATCTTTGTGGCGAACGAGCTTTTCGACGCCTTTAAATGCGAGGCGGTGGACGGCGAAAATATGCTTTTTATAGAGAGCGGCACGGCAAAATTTGCCCCCATAAAAGAAGGTGAAATTTTGACCATCACGCGCAGATTCGGCATATCGCGCGGCGAAATCCCGGTCGGATACTTTCGCTTCGCCCGCGAAATTTGCGCCAGCGCGCAGCGGTTTTATTTCATAGCCTTCGATTACGGGCAGATGGGCGCTAGCGGCGATTTTAGTCTGCGGATCTACCGAAACCACGAGGTTTTTAGCTTCTTTGAGGTGCAGAACTTGAGCGATTTTTACGGCAAGAGCGATCTTACTTACGACGTAAATTTTGAAATTTTGCGTGCTGCGTTTGAGGATGCGGGCGCGGCGGCGACGGATTTTAAAAGACAGATTGCGGCTTTGATGGACTTCGGCGCGGTCCAGCTTTTAGAGCTTTTTATGCAAAAAAGCGGCGAGAAGGGCTATCATAACGCGCTTTTGCAGTTCAATCACCTGCGCGCTGAGTTTGGCGAAAAATTTAAGATGATAAAATTTAAAAAGGGGCTTTGATGAAAGCTTTTATCGATTGCGACTGCGAAATTTTGCAAAAGACGCTGGAGCTGTTTTTGAAGGACTGCGCTACAAGTGCGCAGGATTGCGACTTCGTGATAAGCGATGAGCCGCAAAGCTCGGCAAAACCGCTATTTTTAATCGGCGAGGACGGAGATTTGACGCTCCCATTTTCAAAGAATACTTTGCTATCAAAGCTGGAGGATTTTCAAGGTTCGCTAAAGCAGGATTTTAGCGGATACGATGCGGCGGAGGAGGAAATTTGCGCTCTATTTGATGAGTTTAAGGAAAAAATCATCGAAATTTTAAGAAGGCAAAATGGCTAAATTTTCTAAACCCGACGGCACGCTCTTTACACAAATTTCAAGCGGTATTTATAGGGGTAAAAAGCTCGCTCTGCCCGCGCTTTCGAGCACGCGTAGCACGAAAAGCATCGTAAAGGGCTCGTTTTTCGATACTTGGCGGGCGGAGTTGCGCGGCGCGGCGTTTATCGAGTGCTTCGGCGGTAGCGGCGCGATGGCGCTTGAAGCGTTAAGCAACGGCGCAAAAAACGTTTACGCGATCGAACAGGACGCTGCCGCGCATAAGATAATGCGGAAAAATTTCGAGCTTTTCGGGCTCGGCGCAAATGCGATTTTGGGCGATTGCTTCGAACGACTACCTGAAATTTTGCACGAGCTGCAAGCGAATATGAACGGACGCTCGGGCGTAAATTCGCCAAATTTAAGCGGCAAAAATTTCAAAAACCATGCCGACGACGGCGCCTGCTACGAAAATTTAGACGGCGAAAAAGAGGGCCGTCGCAAAAGCTTTAGCGGCGTAGAGCAGGGCGAGGACGGATACCGCGCCGAGCAAAACGTTGGAATGGAAGGCGGCACGCAAAGCGACATAAAAAATTTAGCTAAATACGGCACGGGAAGCAGTGTGCTTGGCAGCGCGCAAAATGGCGCGCAGGGTGGCACAAATGCTGATTGCGCAGGCGAGGGTTTTGGCGGTTGTGCCCAGATTGGCGATTATGCGGGCGCTTCTAGTATAAAATATCGTGTGAATTCGTTAGCCACGGACGCCGCGAGCTTTGGCGAAAAGGTTGACAATAACTGCGCTTCTCAATACGACGCGAGCGGCACCGAGACCGCTAATCGTAGCGTAAATTTAAGCTCAAAATGCGGCAAGAGCTCTAATTTTGACGCAAATCGCGGTGCGGGCTTAGGTGCGAGCTGCGAAGAGAAAGAAATCTTAAATTTAGGCGAGAATTTTGCCACTAGCTACGGAGAAAATTTACATTCAAACGTAAATTTTGCCTATGATTTAAGAAAAAATTCTACTGAGAATTCTAGTGGCAATTTTGGCGTTAGCTGCGGAGGAAATTCGCGCCCAAACGTAAATTTAACCCGCGGTTCAAGAAAAAATTTCTCCGCCAACTCCCGTGAAAATTTAACCTGCGGTTTAGGCGAATACTTTGCCGTAAATTCTAGCGAAAGCCATACTGCAAATTCCATAGAAAATTCCATCTCCGATCCCGCGCGCAGAGTGTTTGTCTATCTGGACCCGCCGTTTGCGATCAGGCAGGGTTTTGGCGGGATTTATGAGCGGGTGTTGGCGCTGATAGCGCGCTTGGGCTCCGCGCAGTGCGAGCTGCTAATCGCGATCGAGCATATGAGCGAGCTTGAGCTGCCGCCTAAAATCGGCGATTTCGCGCTGCTTAAATCGCGCAAATTCGGCGCCACGACGATGAGTTACTACGCAAAATGAAAAGCTTAAAGCAAATTTTAGATTACTACGCCGATTTGAAAAATTGCGACGCAGATCTTTTCGGCGCGCCAGATCCGCTGCAGGTCGCAAAGGGACATCGAAACGACGTCGCGGCGCTTATCTGCGCGCTGTTTGCTTACGGGAGCGCGGCTCAAATTTTAAAATTCCTCCGCTCGCTTGATTTTTCGCTTTTGGACGCGAGCGATGAGCACATTAGAGCGGAGCTTGCGAGCAAAAAATATAGATTTCAAAGCCCGCGCGACGTCGCTGAAATTTTTATAACTTTAAAGCGGCTTAAAAATAGCCTTAGCATCGAAGAGAGCGTGCTTTGCGGTATGCAAAAAAACGGACGGATCGAAGACGGAATAAATTTTTTAATCGGCGAGATTTACAAATTAAATCCCTACCGCAGCCCGGGATATGAGTTTTTTTTCGGGCGCGGCTTTGCGCAAAAGCCCACGTCGCCGTATAAGCGCTACAATCTTTTCCTGCGCTGGGCGGTGCGTGACAGCGACATCGATCTGGGGCTGTACAAAAAGATCGAAAAATCGCGCCTCCTCATCCCGCTCGATACCCATACGCACAAAGTTTCGCTTAAGCTTGGGCTGATCGATCGCAAGAGTTACGATTTTGAGGCGGTTTTGCAGCTTACGCAAAGCTTAAGACGCTTCGATCCGAGCGACCCCATCAAATATGACTTCGCGCTGTATCGCCTCGGACAGAGCGGCGAGATAGATAAAATTTTACCTT
>NZ_CALKTL010000059.1 GCF_937997405.1 uncultured Campylobacter sp.
ATTTGCGGGATAGCGCATTTAAATTTTAAAATTTAAATGCGCTATCCCGCAAATGCGCCCTTAAATACGACCCGCCTAAATTTTAAAATTTCGATTGAACCACTAAGGTCTAAATTTTAAAATTTAAGCCCTGCGGAGCCCGGAATTCCTCGCTAGGTTTAAAATTTAAAATTTTCCCGCCGTTATTTTAAAATTTCAGCTTGCACCTATCTAAATTTCACCCGATTTTACCCGCCGCGAGCTGTATTTCGGCTCGGTAAATTTCAAAGCTCAATCCCTTTGTCGCATCTTAAATAGCTCTTCAAGCGGGTTATTCTCCAGGCTTGAAATTTCCTCGATGCTTCCTTCAAAAGCAATTTTTTGATTATCCACAATCAAAAACCGATCCAAAATGTCAAAGATACTATCCACATCGTGCGTCACCATCACGACCGTGACACCGAGGCTGTCTCTAAGCTCGCAAACGAGCCTATCAAGGGCTCTGGCGCTGAGCGGATCAAGCCCCGAGTTTGGCTCGTCCAAAAATAAAATTTCAGGGCTAAGTGCTAGCGCGCGAGCCAGTGCTACGCGCTTTTTCATACCGCCGCTAAGCTCGTTTGGGCTAAGCGCGGCAGCCTCTTTTTTAAGTCCCACCTTTTGGATCCAAAACATCGATAGCTCATCTATCTCGCGCTCGCTAAATTTAGAGTATTCGCGCAACAGCACGCCTACGTTTTCGAGCACGCTCATCGAGCTGTAAAGCGCGCCGAACTGAAACATTACACCGCATTTTAGGCGGATCTCGTTTTGTTCCGCCTCGTTCGCGCGCCAAATATCGCGCCCGAAAATTTTAATCTCGCCGCTTTGCGGACGTTTTAAAAATATGAGGGTTTTCATTAACGTCGTTTTGCCACTACCGCTGCCACCTAAAAAGCCGTAAATTTCGCCCTTTTTGACGCTAAAACTCACGCAATCGTGCATAACGCGCGATCCGTACGCGGTAGTAACATCGCGCGCGACTATGATTTTAGCGCTTTCGCTGGATTGTACTTGCTCGCTCATAGCCCGATTTCCGAAAACAGAACCGCGAATACCGCGTCGATCGCGATAACCCAAAATATCGCGTTTACGACGCTAATGGTGGTGTATTCGCCGATGCTTTGGGTATTTCCTTTGACCTCAAAACCCCGCATGCAGCCGATGATAGCAATGAATGCCCCGAAAAATGGCGCTTTAATTATACCTACTAAAAAATGCCTAAGCTCTACAGAAGCCTTAAATCTATCCAAATAATCGCTAAAGGCTATATCTAAATACGCATCACACACGATCATCTGAGCAAAAATACTTACCGAATCTGCAATAAAAATGACTAGCGGCATGATTAGTACCATCGCGATAATGCGCGGCATCGCAAGAAAATAAAACGGATCAAAGCCCATCGTCCTCATCGCATCGATCTCTTCGGTGATCTTCATCACGCCGATCTGCGCCGTAAAGCTCGAAGCCGAGCGGCCTGCGATAACGATAGCGGCGATTAGAGGCGCTACCTCACGAAGCGTCAAAGCACCCATTATATCGATGATATAGATGCTGGCGCCAAATTTAGAAAGCATATCCGAGCCTATGTAAGCAAGCACGATACCAATTAAAAATGCTGTCAATGAGACTATGAAAAGCGCGTCTATGCCGCTATCTTTGATGAAATTTACGGTTTCTTTGAAGCGGAATTTCATCGGATGAATTACAAAAGCCGTAAGTTTGGAGAAAAACTCGCCCAAAAAGCTTGCAAGGCTTAGCAAGCCTAAAATTCCAAGATGACAATAAAGTCCGATCTGTGCTAAAAAATTTAGCCTGCGAGATTCGGGCACGTAGCTAAAATCGATCGTTTTATCATCCATAAAGCTTAGAATTTTGGCGGCTTTACTGCTATCCTCCACAAGGCTAACCCGCTTGCCAGCAAGGGCGTTTTTGATCATCAACGCCATGAAATAGTCTAAATTTGAAATTTCGCTTAAGCTTAGCTCCAGCTCGTTTAAATTTTTTACCGCTTTTTTTAGTGCAAGCAGCTGGGAGTGCGAGCTTTTGTAGTTCCACTGCCCGCGTAGCGATAAGGTATTTTTCCCGCCCGAGCTTTCGAGCGAAAAGGCTAAATTCCGCAAAAATTTCTCTCCAAAATCAAAAAATAGGGGAAATTATAATATAATCAACCTTGGCATTTTATAAAATTTAATGGAGATTTATGCTCAGAGGCTTTTTTACAAATAGCGTAGGCACGCTGGTTTCGCGGGTTTTGGGTTTCGTGCGCGACCTGCTTACCGCATCGGTTTTGGGCGCGGGGATTTACAGCGATCTGTTTTTCGTAGCGTTTAAACTGCCCAATCTTTTCCGCAGACTCTTCGGCGAGGGAGCCTTTACGCAGGCGTTTTTGCCAAGCTTTACCGCCGCGCACAAAAAAGGAATTTTTGCCGCAGCGGTGCTTATTAAATTTAGTATTTTCATCGCGCTTTTAACGGCGCTCGTACTGCTTGCCGCGCCCGTTTTTACTAAAGTTTTGGCATACGGATTTAGCGCCGAGCAGATCGGTCTTGCGGTGCCGTACGTGCGGATAAATTTTTTCTACCTTACATTTATCTTTGTCGTTACGCTCTTTGCCTCGCTGCTTCAGTATCGCGACCACTTCGCTACGACGGCGTTTTCGACCGCGCTTTTAAATTTGGCGATGATCGCGGCGCTTCTGCTAGCTCGCGGTAAGGACGGCGCCACGGCGGTGCTTTATCTTAGCTTCGGCGTCGTAGCGGGCGGGCTTTTACAGCTTGCGGTGCACGTTTATGCGCTGAAGTTCACCGGAATGTTGCGCGTCTTAACGGGCGGCTTTGCGCGGCTTGCGCGGGGTGATAAACCGCAGACGCAGGGCTTTTATAAAAATTTTTTCGCAGGCGTGCTCGGTGCGTCGGCACTTCAGCTAAGCTCGTTTATAGATACCTTCTTTGCGAGCTTCCTTGCTAGCGGCAGTATCAGCTATCTATACTACGCCAACCGCATATTTCAGCTGCCGCTCGCGCTTTTTGCGATCGCGCTTAGCACAGCGATCTTTCCGCGCATGAGCAAATTCGTAAAAGCTCACGATGACGCGCAGGCTCTGGCGCTTGTCGAGCGCGGATTTTACTTCCTTTTGGCGCTGCTCGGACTCTCTGCGATAGGCGGCGTGATGCTGCGAAACGAGATCACGCAGCTGCTATTTGAGCGCGGAGAATTTACCCGTCAAAATTCCATCGAATGCGCCGCGGTTCTTGGCGCATATATGGTGGGGCTCGTGCCGTTCGGGCTGTCTAGGATTTTTTCGCACTGGCTGTATGCGAATATGAAACAGAAGCTAAGCGCGAAAATTTCGATCTGGTGCGTCTTTATAAACATCGCTTTGTGTGCGCTGTTTTTTAAACCCTTCGGAGCCGTGGGACTTGCGTTTGCAAGCACGATAACGGGAGCGTTTCTGCTCGGCTTTAATCTCTATTTTTTTGGATTTAATAACTTTTTGGCTATAATCCGCGCAAAAAAAATTATTGCGATCGCGGCGCTTTGTGCGGGCGAAGCGGCGATTTTATACATTTTAAAAGGCTTGTATTATGGTAATTTATGATAGTTTGAGCAAAAAAAAGCTCCCATTTAAGCCCATTAGCGAGGGGGTGGCGCGCATTTACGCCTGCGGTCCGACCGTCTATGACGACGCGCATCTAGGCCATGCAAAAAGTGCCGTGAGCTTTGATTTGCTGCGCCGCGTATTGCAAGCGGAGGGCTATGAGGTAAAATTTGCGCGAAATTTCACCGATATCGACGATAAAATTTTAAAAAAGATGGAGCAGAGCGGCAAAAGCCTGGAGGAGATCACGGAGCTTTATACCCGCAGATATTTGCAGGATATGAGCGCGCTAAACGTCGCGGACGCGAGCATTTCGCCCAAGGCGACCGAAAATATCGCCGCGATCTGCGAGCTCATATCCTCGCTTCTTCAAAAAGGCTTTGCCTACGAGATCGCAGGTGACGGCATCTACTTCGACACGCGCAAGGACGGGGATTATCTAAGCCTTAGCGGCAAAAAAAAGGGCGCCGGCAAAAACATCGCTCGCGTCGCCTCAAACGATGCCAAGCACGACGAAAAGGACTTCGTGCTGTGGAAATTTGACGAGAATTGGTTTGATAGCCCGTTTGGCAAAGGGCGCCCGGGCTGGCACAGCGAGTGCGTAGCGATGATTTTAGCGCACCTTGATAGCGGCGATCCGCAATTTTGCATCGACATTCACGCAGGCGGCGCCGATCTGCTCTTCCCGCATCACGAAAACGAAGCCGCGCAGTGCCGCTGCGCCCGCCATAGAGCGCTAAGCAAATACTGGCTTCACAACGGCTTCGTGCAGGTAAATAACGAAAAGATGAGCAAGAGCCTCGGCAACTCCTTTTTTGTACGAGACGCTCTAAAAATCGCCCCGGGCGAGGCGTTGAGATTTTATCTCTTAAGCTCGCATTACAGGGCAAATTTTAATTATTCGGTGACCGATCTGCTTGCGAGCAAAAAGAGGCTAGATAAAATTTACCGCCTTAAAAAGCGCGTGCGTGACGTTTTAACTCCCACTGCGGGACAAAATTCTACGCCTGAGTTGCCTGCTGCGGAGGCTAAATTTAGATCGGAGATGATGGAGTTTTTAAGCGACGATCTTAACACCTCAGGCGCGCTTGCGGTGCTTGATAGCTTCGTAGCAAGCGCGAACGAAGCGCTAGATCGCGCGCCAAAAGATAAGGCGCTAAAAGCCCGTATCGCTGCGAATTTAGAATTTGCGAAGCAGACGCTTGGAATTTTATATGAGGATGAGACCGAATACTTTCGCTTCGGCGTGAGCGAGCAGCAAAGAGCACAGATCGAGGAGCTGATAAAACAGCGCGCACAGGCGAAAGCGGAAAAGAATTTTGCGGGCGCGGATGCCATCAGAGCGCGCCTTGCTGATATGAAGATCGAAGTGATGGATACGCCTAGCGGCACCGTTTGGGAGGTCGCAGCGGAGTAGAACGTAAAATTTAGCGTAAAATTTTACGTTAAATTTTACGATTTTTACGATATGAAGCGTAAATCCGAACGCTAATCCGCGCGTAAATTTTAGTGCGATTTTTATCGGCAACTGGCGATGCATAGTTGAATGCGGCACGGTGAAAGTAGCACTGCGGCAGCCTGTGCGTAAATTTTAACGCGACTAGGTGCAGTGGAACATGCTGTGGTGACGTGCAAATTTTGGCGCGATTTTTATTCGGCGATATTCGTGGGTGCACACAGCAACGAAAGTCACGATTTCATTCGGTGATGTTGCTGATATAGTGGCGAATGCGCAAGGCAGGTCGCGATTTTATAGTTAGTGCGGTGGTGCAAAAGAGCAATGCAGCGCGACGATGCGAAGTCGCGATAAACGCGATGTTATATTATGATACGGTATTTGTGAGCGCTTTATGGCGCCTCAAAGCATTTAACGCTTATAGCGTGCGAAAGTGTTTAGAAATCGCGATGAATAAAAACTCGCTCGCTTTAAGCGCTTAACGTTTTAAAAGCGGCAAATAAAAAAAGCTAAATTTCGGCATCGTTCGCGCGGTCGCCGCATGCGAGTGAGTTGATTTAGTGAGCTTGCGAAGCGCAAATTAGTCCCGCGCCGCCCCATAAATTTTGTGTTGCCTCGCGGTCGAAATTCTAAAATTTAAGGAATTTTGGAATTATAAATTTTAAAATTTCAAGAATTTCGGAGTTGGAAATTCTTAAATTTCAAGAATTTTGAAATTTCATAAATTTTTGGATTTTAAATTTTAAAAATTTTATAAAAAAGGATAGCATTTGAACGGCTTTAAAACTTTACTATCGCGCTTTAAGCCCTATTTTAGGGATTATAAACCGCAGTTTGCATTGGCGATTTTGGGTATGGTGATGACGAGCGTGGCGACTGCTGCGAGCGCGAAGCTGGTCGAGCCCGTTTTAAATAAAATTTTCGTCGAGAAAAACGAGCCGTACCTCTATACGCTTCCGATCGCGATCATCGTGGTTTTCGCGATGAAAAGCGGCGGCGCATTTATGCAAAACTACTTTACCGCCTTCATCGGTCAAGA